>NZ_JBDJKU010000110.1:0-8081 GCF_039673015.1 Stenotrophomonas sp. TWI1409 | reverse complement strand
GGGTTATTCCCGCGGCGCGGCTTGAGGGGGGGTGGGGGGCGGCCCGGCGCCCGCCACTCCCGGGGTGCGCGGGGCTGGGTTGTGCCGGCCGCTGGCCGGCATTTCTGTTTGGGATCAGGGCTTGTCGCGCACCAGTGCGTCGGCCTCGACCACGCCACCATCCTTGCCATGCAGGTACAGGTGCATGTCCTGCTGCGGATACGGGATGTTGATGCCGGCCTTGTCGAAGCCCAGCTTGAGCTGTTCCAGCAGCGTGACCTTGGTACCGAACCAGTCGGCCGACTTCACGTAGCAGCGGATGCCAAGATTGATCGCGTGCGCGCCCAGTTCGTACACCACTACGTCCGGTGCCGGCGTCTGCAACACGCGCGGGTCGGCCTTCATCAGCGCCAGCGCGGTGTCGCGCGCCAGCTGGATGTTGTCTTCATAGCCGATGCCCACCACCAGTTCGACGCGGCGGGTCGGCTCGGCGGTCAGGTTGATGATCGGCGCAGCGGTGATCAGCGTGTTCGGAATGGTGGTGTGCTGATTGTCGGCACCGGTGATGACGGTCTGGAAGATGCGCACTTCGCGCACCGTGCCGGTCTGCCCGGCCACCGTCACCACATCACCGACGCGGAACGGGCGCAGCGTCACCAGCATCACGCCCGAGGCGATGTTGGACAGCGAATCCTTCAGCGCCAGGCCTACCGCCAGGCCGGCGGTGCCAAGCACGGCCAGCAGCGGGGTGATCTGCACGCCCAGCGTGCCGATTGCCAGCACCACCACGATCACCAGCGACGCGGCGTACACCACGTTGCGCAGGAAGTTGCCCAGCATCGGGTCCACGCCCATGCGCGCGGTGGCGCGTGGCATCGCATTGGACAGGCGTCGTGCCACCCACATGCCGACCAGCAGCACCACGATCGCGGCCAGCAATGGCACGCCGTAGGTCTCCAGCAGGCGTTCCCAATCGAGGGAGTGGAACCAGGGTGTTGCGGCGGGGGCGGGTGGGGCAGTGGCGAGCATGCGGGCTCCTTTGCAGCGGGGGAGGTGGCGCGCGCAGACGCCAGAAACAACAAGCCCCGCAGAGGCGGGGCTTGCATGCAGCTGAAGTATGGGCCGGCGCCGATGAAAGCGACGTCAGCCCTCAGCAATCACGGTCTCAGCCGTTGGCCTTCAGCTTGGCCAGGCGCAGCCAGGTATCGACCACGGTGTCCGGGTTCAGCGACACCGACTCGATGCCTTCCTGCATCAGCCATTCGGCCAGATCCGGGTGATCGGACGGGCCCTGGCCGCAGATGCCGACGTACTTGCCCTTGGCACGTGCCGACTTGATCGCCATCGACAGCAGCTTCTTCACTGCCGGGTTACGTTCGTCGAACAGGTGCGCGACGATCGACGAATCGCGGTCCAGGCCCAGGCTGAGCTGGGTCAGGTCGTTGGAGCCGATCGAGAAGCCGTCGAAGATCTCCAGGAACTCATCGGCGAGCAGTGCGTTGGACGGCACTTCGCACATCATGATGATCTTCAGGCCGTTCTCGCCCTGCTTCAGGCCGTTCTGTTCCAGCACCTCGATGACCTTGCGGCCTTCTTCCAGGGTGCGCACGAACGGAATCATGACCCACAGGTTGTCCAGGCCCATTTCGTTGCGCACGCGCAGCACGGCCTTGCACTCCAGCGCGAAGGCGGCCGAGAAGCTCGGATCGACGTAACGGCTGGCGCCGCGGAAGCCGATCATCGGGTTCTCTTCGTGCGGCTCGTAGTTGCTGCCGCCGATCAGGTTGGCGTACTCGTTGGACTTGAAGTCCGACAGGCGCACGATCACGGCGTTCGGTGCGACCGAGGCGGTGAGGGTGGCGATGCCTTCGGCCAGGCGATCCACGTAGAAGCTGACCGGATCACCGTAACCGGCGATCTTCTCGTCGATCTTCTTCTTGGTTGCCGCATCCTGGCGGTCGTATTCCAGCAGCGCGTTCGGGTGGATGCCGATGTGGCTGGCGATGATCATTTCCAGACGGGCCAGGCCGATGCCGGCGTTCGGCAGCTGGCCGAAGTCGAAGGCACGTTCCGGGTTGGCCACGTTCATCATGATCTTCAGCGGTGCCGGCGGCATGTTGCCCAGATCGGTGGTGGTGCGCTCGAAGCCCAGCTTGCCTTCGTAGATGAAGCCGGTATCGCCTTCAGCGCAGCTGACGGTGACCAGCTGGCCATCTTCGATGACCTTGGTGGCGTTGCCCGAACCGACCACGGCCGGCACGCCCAGCTCGCGCGCGATGATCGCGGCGTGGCAGGTACGGCCACCACGGTTGGTGACGATGGCCGAAGCGCGCTTCATCACCGGTTCCCAATCGGGATCGGTCATGTCGGCGATCAGCACGTCGCCCGGCTGCACGCGGTTCATGTCGTCCAGCGTCTTGACCACGCGGGCCACGCCCGAACCGATCTTGGCACCGACGGCGCGGCCCTCGGCCAGCACGTTGCCGCCCTTTTCGGTCAGCGCGAAGCGCTCGATCTGGGTGGCATGGCTGCGCGACTTCACCGTTTCCGGGCGCGCCTGCACGATGAACAGCTTGCCGCTGACACCGTCCTTGGCCCACTCGATGTCCATCGGGCGGCCGTAGTGCTTTTCGATGACCAGCGCCTGCTTGGACAGTTCCTGCACGTCCTCGTCGCTGATCGAGAAGGTGTTGCGCAGTTCGACCGGGGTGTCCTCGATCCTGACGCGCTCACCCGGAACATCCGAATACACCATGCGGATGGCCTTGCTGCCGAGCGAGCGGCGCAGGATCGCCGGCTTGCCGGCCTGCAGGGTGGGCTTGTAGACGTAGTACTCGTCCGGGTTGACCGCGCCCTGCACGACCATTTCGCCCAGGCCGAAGGACGATGTGACGAACACCACGTCGCGGAAGCCGGACTCGGTGTCCAGGGTGAACAGCACGCCGGAGGAACCGACGCCCGAACGCACCATCAGCTGCACGCCGGCGGACAGGAACACGTCCTCATGCTTGAAACCGTGGTGCACGCGATAGGCGATGGCACGGTCGTTGTACAGCGAGGCGAACACTTCCTTGACCTTGTGCACGACGTCGTCGGCACCGGTGACGTTGAGGAAGGTTTCCTGCTGGCCGGCGAAGGAGGCATCCGGCAGATCCTCGGCGGTGGCCGACGAACGCACGGCCACGGCCACGTCGCCGCCGCCATTGTCGGCGCTCAACTGGGCGTAGGCAGTGCGGATGTCCTGGTCCAGCTGCGGCTGCAGCGGGGCATCGATCACCCAGGTGCGGATTTCCTTGCCCGCTGCGGTCAGCGCGTTTACGTCCTCGACGTCCAGCGTGGCCAGCTTGTCGAAGATGCGCTTGGACAGATCGTTGTGCGCGATGAAGTCCTTGAAGGCTTCAGCGGTGGTGGCATAACCGCCCGGCACCGAAACGCCCAGACCGGCCAGGTTGCCGATCATCTCGCCCAGCGACGAATTCTTGCCGCCTACGCGGGCCAGATCGGCCAGACGCAGTTCGTGCAACCACAGGATGTTCTCGTTCAAGCGCGATGCTCCGTTTGGCCATCGCCCGAGGCGGGCTGGAATGGCCGCGTCCGTAGGAAGAAGCCGATATGATGCCGGGCAGAGTACCGTCGGCACAAGCTTGTGCTGGCGGCCTTTTTAGGCTTCGTAGGGGGTAAAAGCGCGCATGTCGACCATCCGTCCGGTGTTCTACGTTTCCGATGGAACCGGTATCACCGCTGAAACCATTGGGCATAGCCTGCTTACCCAGTTCTCCGGGTTCAGCTTCATTACCGATCGCATGTCGTTTGTCGACGACCCCGAAAAAGCGCGTGAAGCCTGTGCCCGGATCCAGGCGGCAGGGGAGCGGTACCAGGTCCGGCCGATCGTGGTGAACTCCTGCGTGGACCAGAGCCTGAGCCTGATCCTGGCCGACAGCGGCGCGCTGATGCTGGATGTGTTCGCGCCGTTCATCGAGCCGTTGGAGCGTGAACTGGCCAGTCCGCGCCTGGCCCGGGTCGGCCCGGCGCACGGCATGGTGGATTTCGACACCTACCACCGCCGCATCAACGCGATGAACTTCGCCCTGACCCATGACGATGGCATCGCGGTGAACTACGACGATGCCGACGTGATCCTGGTGGCGGTGTCGCGCGCCGGCAAGACGCCCACCTGCATCTACCTGGCCCTGCATTATGGGGTGCGCGCGGCCAATTACCCGCTGACCGACGAAGACCTGGAAAGCGACCGCCTGCCGCCACGCCTGCGCAACTACCGGCGAAAGCTGTTCGGCCTGACCATCGACCCGGACCGGCTGCAGCAGATCCGCCAGGAGCGCCGCCCGAACTCGCGCTACGCAAACCTGGACACCTGCAAGCGCGAGGTGGCTGCGGCCGAGGTGATGTTCCAGATGGAGCGGATCCCGACCCTGAGCACCACCCATACCTCGATCGAGGAGATTTCCAGCAAGGTGCTGGCCACGCTGGGGCTGCAGCGCGAGCTGTATTGATCCTCATCTGGTAGAGCCGGCCGCTGGCCGGCTGGTGGATGAACCCTCGGCCGCGATGCAGAGCTGCCGGCCAGCGGCCGGCACTGCCCAGGGGTTGGCTTGCACGTGCGCGCCCCCACGTTGAAGCACCAACGTGTAGGATCGACCCATGGCCCGAGCCTTGCCCCGCACCGAACGCATTCCCCGCCTGAGCCGGCTGAGCTGGCTCATGGGCCTGTACGCGGAAAACTACCGCCATCTGGTGCGTCTGTTCGAACCGGCCGGACTGGTGGCGGGCAGCTACATTTCCTCGATCGGCGACGGCCTGGATGTCCGCCTGGACGTGATCGAGTGCCACCGCTACACGGTGGAACTGCGCCTGACCTACGACCTGGCCGACCCGGTCACCGGTGAGCCGGATCCGTCGGCCTATGTGCGTCTGTACCGTGACGCGCGCCAGGCCGAGACCACCCATTGCTACGTCGGCCGCCGCTGGCAGGACACGATGGGCCTGTATCCGCCGCCGGCGGAGCTGATCAGCCACCGCATGCGGATGAACACCTTCCTCGGCAAGTGGCTGGAGTACCTGGCCGAGCGCGGCCACGGCGTGGCCACCCTGCGCCGCGATCCCGACGGTGCTGGCACACCTGCCGAGCGTCGCCTGTCGCTGGTGCGCTGATCGGCCATAATCCACGGCTGACCTGCCGCTGGATGCTGCCCCATGCCGTACACCCCGATCGTCGCCACCCTGGGCTATGTGCTGTCGCCTGATCGTCGCCAGGTGCTGATGATCCACCGCAATACCCGTCCCGGTGACCACCACCTGGGCAAGTACAACGGCCTGGGCGGCAAGATCGAAGCGGACGAGGATGTGGCGGCCAGCATGCGCCGCGAGATCGCCGAGGAAGCCGGCATCGACTGCACCGGCATGCGCCTGCGCGGCACCATCAGCTGGCCAGGCTTCGGCAAGCACGGCGAGGATTGGCTGGGTTTCGTGTTCGTCATCGATGGATTCGAGGGCACCCCGCACGGCGGCAACCACGAAGGCACGCTGGAGTGGGTGGACCTGGACAAGCTGGACACCCTGCCGATGTGGGAGGGCGACCGCAACTTCCTGCCGCTGGTGTTCGACGCCGACCCGCGCCCGTTCCACGGCGTGATGCCGTACAAGGACGGGCGTATGGTGAGCTGGTCCTTCAGCCGCCTGTGAGCCGGGAAATCGGGTAGCTGCCAACCTTTGGTCGGCACGCTCTTCTGGCAAATTAATACCCGGGCAATATTGACGGCGGAGAATTACCCGGGCAATATTCGCGCATCGCCTCTGATGCCGTTGCCATGCCTGCGTCCCGACTTCCTCCCTTCAGTTGTTTCGACGGCCATCGCCTGGTCGCTTCCGGTACGCCGGAAGTGGCCGCGCTGGCGTTGAAGCAGCTGCGTGTCGACAACGCTGCCGGTCCGCTGCTGGTGTTCGACAACGCCACCGGCCGCACCCGTGATTTCGATACGCGTGGCAGCGACGCAGAACTGCTTTCGCGGGTGGCTGCCGCGTTCCCATCGGCCGTGCAAGCGGACGCCGGAATCGCTCCTGAAGACGCGCCTGTTGCCCCGCGAGGCCGTGGCCGCCCCAAGCTGGGTGTGGTCGCCCGAGAAGTGACCTTGCTGCCGCGCCATTGGGCGTGGCTGGCCGAGCAGCCTGGCGGTGCCTCAGTGGTGCTGCGCAGGCTGGTGGAGGCGGCCAGCCGTGCCGGTGCTGACAAGGACCGCCAGCGTCGTGACAGCGAGCGTGCCTATCACTTCCTGCAGGCCATCGCTGGTGACCTGCCTGGCTTCGAGGAAGCCATCCGCGTCCTGTTCGCGCATGACCGCGCGGGCCTGGAAGCGGCGTTGCGGAGTTGGCCCGCGGATGTGCGCGCCCACGCTCTGCGCCTGGCCTTCGACGATCCTGCGGACCACGCCGACGGCTGAGCCATCGCGCCGTTGCTGAGCGACGGCGCCACCTGACCGCGGGTCCAGGCCCGCTTCCCCTGTGCGTGCTTTGCTGGCGGAAACGCCGGGCAGGGCGGCGCTTTGCCCAGAGAACCCCATGAGCACCCCTGTACATCCGACGCCCCCGGTTGCACCACCACTGTGGCGCACCTACCTGACCCTGCTGTTGCCGATGCTGCTGACCAACGCGCTACAGCTGGCCGCAGGCACGCTGGACAACATCTACCTCGGCCATCTGCTTGGCACACAGGCAGTGGCTGCAGCGGCTGCGTTCTTCCCGGTCTTCTTCCTGCTGTTGGCCTTGGTAATGGGCCTGGCGACCGGTGCGATGGTGCTGATCGGCCAGGCCTGGGGCGCGGGCCGCCCCCAGCAGGCACGCGCCGTGGCTGGCAGCGCGGTGGCGCTGATCCTGCTGTTGTCGGTGCTGGTGATGGCCCTGGGCGGCGGTTTCGCGCCACAACTGCTGGCGGCGTTGGGCACGCCGGCAGCGGTCCTCAGTGAGTCCATTGTCTACGCACGCGTGCTGCTGCTGACGGCACCGGTGTTCTTCCTGCTGTGGCTGGCCACTGCGGTGAGCCGCGCGGTGGGCGATGCGAAGACACCGCTGCATGCGCTGCTGCTGGCCACGGTGGTCGGCCTGCTGTGCACGCCGCTGCTGATCCTCGGCTGGGTCGGCCCGCCGCAGCTGGGTTCGGCCAGTGCGGCAGTCTCGGCGGCATTTGCCTCGCTGCTGGCCCTGGCCTGGCTTATGTGGCGGTGGCAGAGGATGGAGCACCCGTTGGCGCCGGGACGTGAGCTGCTGCGTGCCATCCGTTTCGATGGCGTGCTCATCCGCGCGATGCTGCGCATCGGCGTACCGTCATCGCTGCAGATGCTCAGCCTGGCCATTGCCGAAATCGTGTTGCTGGGCTGGATCAACCGCGACGGCTACACGGCCACGGCCGCCTACGGTGCGGTCAACCAGTTGATGAGCTGGGTGCAACTGCCTGCGATGTCGCTGGGGATCACCGCCACCATCCTCGCGGCGCATGCGATGGGCGCGGGGCGTACGGCACGGCTGCCCGCCATCGCTCGCACCGGTGTGCTGCTTGGGCTGGCGATGCTGAGCGTGGTGGTGCTGCTGGTGATGGCGCTGGCGCCCTGGCTGACCGGGCTGATTCTGGCGGCCGCAGAGGTGCGCGAATTGGCCGCATCGCAGCTGCGCACGGTGGTATGGGGCGTGCTGGCGATGGGAGGTAGCGCGGTGCTGGTCGGAGTGATGCGAGGCAGTGGCACGGTGATGTTGCCAGCGTTGCTGGGCATGGCAGCGGTACTGCTGCTGGAGCTGCCGTTGGCGATGTGGTTGCAGGCGCGGCATGGGCTGGCCGGCCTGTGGTGGGCGTGGCCACTGGGGTTGCTGGCGATGTTGGTGATGCAGGTGTTCTGCTTCGCGCATTGGCGGCGGCGGGTGCAGGCTGGGTAGTGCCGGCCGCTTGCCGGCAATCCGGAATGCCGGGGCCGCCGGCCCGCGGCCGGCTCTACCACTCGGTTGGCTCGCGTCCGGCGCGGTAGCTATGGGGTGCCTGACCGCTGGTGATGCAGGTGTTCTGTGTTGCTCGCTGGCGGCGGGTGCAGGCTGGGTAGTGC
>NZ_JBDJKU010000109.1:0-8136 GCF_039673015.1 Stenotrophomonas sp. TWI1409 | reverse complement strand
GGTCACCCCCGCGCCCCCCCCCCCCCCGGGTGGGGCCGGCGGGGGGCCCCCACCGGGGCATGGGGGGGTGGCCGCCCAGCGGCCGGCACTACCACGCTATTTCGTGCTTTCCTCGCGCTCCTGCACCTGCGCCTGGCGCAGCTCCTGCTCGGAGGCACGCAGCGCCTTCACGTCCAGCTTGCGGATGCTGTCGATGAAGCACGGCATGCGCGGGCCGCCGGTGGGGTCGCGCACCAGCACCTTGTCGAAACGCGCCGAAACACGGTTCATCTGGCTGGTCAGGCCGATGGCGGTGGCATACGGCAGGTCCTGGCAGGGCCCCCTCAATTCCAGCAGATAGGCCTCGCTGGGACGCGTCCACACCGCCAGCGCGCTATCACCCAGTTCGGTCCAGCCGTTGAGGCTGCCGAAGAACTGCATGTCGTTCTGCGGCGCGCCGGCATGGGCACGGTACAGGTCAAGTTTCTCGGCAGAGCTGAGCCGGCCGGTGGTCGCGCAGGCGGCCAGCGCCAGGCAGAGTCCGGCCATCAGGATCGGGGTCTTCATGGCGATCTCCTCGGGGAACTGTCGCCATCATGCGCCTGCGCAGACAACGCCGGCGCGAAAGCCAGTGCCCCATTCAGCAGCCGGTCGGCGGCTCCTGGCCGGACCACGGCAGTCGCCAACCTTGGTTGGCGCTTGCCCTGCAAGAGCAGCCGACCAAGGTCGGCTTCCACCAAAGCGTGCCCAGCGCCTCAGACGTCGGCGTGGGCCAGTGCGTGCAGGCGCCCCTCGCGCAGCTCCAGCACCCGGTCCAGGCGCCGTGCCAGGCTGCGGTCGTGGGTCACCAGCACCAGACTGGTATGCCGCGCACGATTCAGTTCCAGCATCAGCTCGAACACCGTCGCCGCGGTGCGGTCATCGAGGTTGCCGGTCGGCTCGTCCCCGAGCACGCAGGCCGGATGATTGACCAGCGCACGCGCCACTGCGGCACGCTGGCGTTCGCCACCGGACAGTTCGCCGGGCTTGTGGTCCAGGCGATGGCCAAGGCCGACCGCTTCCAGCAGCGTGGTGGCCCGGCTGCTCGCCTCGGCCACTGCAGTACCGGCCAGCAGCACCGGCATCATCACGTTTTCCAGCGCGGTGAACTCAGGCAGCAGGTGGTGGAACTGATAGACGAAGCCCAGCGCCTGGTTGCGCAGCAGGCCGCGCGCGGTATCGGACAGCGCTGACATGCGCTGGCCGGTCACATAGACCTCGCCGGCGGTCGGAATGTCCAGGCCACCCAGCAGGTGCAGCAGCGTGCTCTTGCCGGCGCCGGAGGCACCGATGATCGCGACCGTTTCGCCGGCGGTCACGGTCAGGTCCAGGCCATCGAACACCGGGGTCTGCATGCGCCCTTCGGCGTAGGTCTTGCCCAGTGCTTCGGCGCGGATCACTTCATCGCCGCGGTTGAAGACCTTATTCATAACGCAGGGCCTCCGCCGGCTGGGTGCGTGCTGCCCGCCAGGCGGGATACAGGGTGGCCAGGAAGCTCATCAGCAGCGCGACCACGGTGATCGCCACCACGTCGCCGGTCTGCATGTCGGTCGGCAGGCCGGTGATGTAGTACACATCCTCCGGCATCAGCTTGACGTTGAACACGCTCTCGATGGCACCGAGGATGCGCTCCAGGTTGAGTGTGAGGGTGATGCCACCGATCAGGCCGGCCAGCGTGCCGAAGATGCCGATCAGCGAACCCTGCACCATGAACACCTGCATCACCCCGCCCGGGGTCAGGCCGAGCGTGCGCAGGATGGCGATGTCGGCCTGCTTGTCAGTGACCAGCATCACCTGCGAGGACACCAGGTTGAACGCGCCCATGGCGATGATCAGCGACAGCAGGATGCCCATCACCACCTTCTCCATGCGCAGCGAGTGGTAGAGGTTGGCGTTCTGCTGGGTCCAGTCACTCACGCGGTACGCACCACCGAGGTTCTGCGCGAGGTCCACGCCCACTTCCAGCGAGCGGTCCATGTCGTGCAGTTTCAGCCGCACGCCGGTAGCACCATCGGAACGCAGCACGCGCTCCAGGTCCTTCATGTTGGCGAAGCCGACGCCGCGGTCGACCTCGTTGTAGCCGGCCTCGAAAATTCCGCTCACGGTAAAGCGTTTCATCCGTGGCACCGCACCGGCAGGCGTGCCCTGCACTTCGGCGAACGTCACCAGCACCTGATCGCCAACGTCCACGCCCAGCCAGATCGCCAGCTCCTTGCCCAGCAGCAGGTTGAAGTTGCCCGGCGTGAGGCTGTCATAGCTGCCCTTGGTGACCTTCTTGTCGATCACCGATACCTTCGGCTCCAGCGCCGGATCGATGCCCTGGATGATCGCGCCCTGCACGCGCGGGCCGCTGATCATCGACTGGATCTCGATGTACGGCGCAGCACCGGCCACGCGCGGGTCCTTGCTGGCCACGTCGACTACGCGCATCCAGTCCGGCATCGGCTCGCCGTCGCGGCTGATGGTGGTGTGCGCGGTCATCTGCAGCAGGCGGCTGCGGATTTCCTTCTGGAAACCGCTCATCACCGCCAAGGTGGTGATCAGCACCGTGACGCCGAGCGCGATGCCCAGGATCGATGCCATCGAGATGAAGGAGATAAAGCCGTTGCGGCGCTTGGCGCGCAGGTAGCGCAGGCCAATGGCCACGGGAATGGGTTTGAACATGCAGGCACGCCGGTCAATTCAGCTTATGGTGCCATCGACCGGGGCCTACGGGAAACGCCACGTGCGGCCACGGCCAGTCGCAGTTCACGTCGCTGCCCGGAATCGAGCACATCCGGCCAGAACAGCAGGCGCCGGCGGCGGCGATCCTCACGCCAGAGCAACAACAGCCATGGACCACGCACGACCAGCTGGGGTGTATCGGCGTCCTGCCCGGCCACCTGCAGCGGCTCGGGCGGTGCTGGCAGAAGCACCTGCACGCGCGGCCTGCGCTGTCGCCAGGCCAGTTCGGCCAACCCGATGACCCAGGCCAGCACCACCGCGGGCATCAGCAACCGTGAAGGCAGATCCGATGCGCGCAGCAGCCAGGGCGCAGCCAGCAGCACCGCCAACTGGGCGGCAGCCTGCAGCCGCGAGGGGCGCCACTCAAGGCTTGAGGGCGAGGATCTTCTGCATGAGGGGGATCGCGTGCGCATGTGGACAGGCCTCATAGCCCATGAACCAGCGCCACAACTTATCGTCCTCGCAGTCGAGCAGGAACAGGAAAACCTCGCGCTCTTCGGTCGGCGCAGTGCTCCATTCGTGGTCCAGGTAGCGACCGAACAGCTGGTCCAGCTCACGCATGCCGCGGCGGCAACGCCAGCGCAGCTTCTTCAGCAGAACGTCTTCTTCCATCATGTTTCTCCAGATACAGCAAAGCCACGCATGGCGTGGCTCTACTGGGGTGGCACAGCCACGCGTGGCGTGGCTCTACCGGGTACAGCCAGGCCTGATCAGGCGCGGCGTTCCATCATCAGCTTCTTGATCTCGGCGATCGCCAGCGCCGGGTTCAGGCCCTTCGGGCAGGTCCGGGCGCAGTTCATGATGGTGTGGCAGCGGTACAGCTTGAACGGATCTTCCAGATCGTCCAGGCGCGCACCGGTGTCCTCATCGCGCGAGTCGATGATCCAGCGGTAGGCCTGCAGCAGGATCGCCGGGCCCAGGTAACGCTCGCCGTTCCACCAGTAGCTCGGGCAGCTGGTCGAGCAGCAGGCGCACAGGATGCACTCGTACAGGCCGTCCAGCTTCTTGCGGTCTTCCGGCGACTGCAGGCGCTCACGATCCGGCGGTGCCGGAGTCTGGGTGCGGATCCACGGCTTGATCGAGGCGTACTGCGCGTAGAAGTGGGTCAGGTCCGGAACCAGATCCTTGACCACGTTCATGTGCGGCAGCGGGTAGATCGGCACTTCCTTCTTGCCGCAGTCCGAGATGGCTCGGGTGCAGGCCAGGGTGTTGGTGCCGTCGATGTTCATCGCGCACGAACCACAGATACCTTCGCGGCAGGAGCGGCGGAAGGTCAGGGTCGGGTCGATCTCGTTCTTGATCTTGATCAGGGCGTCCAGGACCATCGGGCCACAGGCGTCCAGATCGACTTCATAGGTATCGGTGCGCGGGTTGCTGTCGTCGTCCGGACTCCAGCGGTAGATCTTGAAGGTGCGCACGTTCTTGCCGCCGTTCTTGACGGGGAAGTGCTTGCCCTTCGTGATCTTGGAATTCTTGGGGAGTGAAAACTCGGCCATGGCTGCTCTCGTTGGCTCAGGCGGCCCGCGCCCGTGGGCGCGGATTGCATGGTAGGCGGGGTCGGATCAGTACACGCGCGGCTTCGGCGGCACCACGGACACGTCGTCGGTCAACGTGTACATGTGCACCGGACGGTAGTCGAAGCTGCACTTGCCCTTCTCGTCGACGCTGACCAGGGTGTGCTTCTGCCAGTTGACGTCGTCGCGGTCCGGATAGTCCTCGTGCGCATGCGCGCCGCGGCTTTCCTTGCGCTGTTCGGCCGAGTTGATCGTCGCCACCGCGTTGAGCAGCAGGTTGTTCAGCTCGTAGGTCTCGATCAGGTCCGAGTTCCAGACCAGCGAACGGTCGGAGACCTTCACGTCCTGGAACGAGTCGAAGATCTTGTCCATCTTCTCGCAGCCTTCCTTCAGCGTCTGGCTGGTGCGGAAGACCGCCGCGTCGGCCTGCATGGTGCGCTGCATGCGATCGCGGATGACCGAGGTCGGGGTATCGCCGTTGGCGTGGCGCAGCTTGTCCAGCAGGCCCAGCGCCTTGTCGCAGGCATCGGCCGGCAGCGGCTTGTGCGACGCGCCCGGCTTGATGGTCTCGGCGCAGCGGTTGGCCACTGCACGACCGAACACCACCAGGTCCAGCAGCGAGTTCGAGCCCAGGCGGTTGGCGCCGTGCACGGACACGCAGGCGGCTTCGCCGATCGCGTACAGGCCCGGGATCACCGCATCGGGGTTGTCGCCATCCTTGCGCACCACTTCGCCGTGGTAATTGGTCGGAATGCCGCCCATGTTGTAGTGCACGGTCGGGATCACCGGGATCGGCTGCTTGTGCACGTCGACGCCGGCGAAGATGCGGGCGCTCTCGGCAATGCCCGGCAGCTTCTCGTCGATCACGCCCGGGCCAAGGTGGGTCAGGTCGAGCAGGATGTGGTCCTTGTGCTCGCCGACGCCGCGGCCTTCGCGGATCTCGATGGTCATCGAACGGCTGACCACGTCGCGCGAGGCCAGATCCTTGTAGTGCGGTGCGTAACGCTCCATGAAGCGCTCGCCGCTGCTGTTGCGCAGGATGCCGCCTTCACCGCGGACACCCTCGGTGATCAGGCAGCCGGCGCCGTAGATGCCGGTCGGGTGGAACTGCACGAACTCCATGTCCTGCATGGCGATGCCGGCACGCATGGCCAGGCCGCCACCGTCACCGGTGCAGGTGTGCGCCGAGGTGGCGCTGAAGTAGGCACGGCCGTAGCCGCCGGTGGCCAGCACCACGCCCTGGGCGCGGAACAGGTGCAGGGTGCCGTCGGACATGTCCAACGCCAGCACGCCGCGGCAGGCACCTTCGTCATCGAAGATCAGGTCGAGCGCGAAGTACTCGATCATGAAGCGTGCGTCGTGCTTCAGCGACTGCTGGTACAGCGTGTGCAGCATCGCGTGGCCGGTACGGTCGGCCGCCGCGCAGGTACGCTGCGCCGCCGGGCCTTCGCCGTACTTGGTGGTCATGCCACCGAACGGACGCTGGTAGATCTTGCCTTCGGCCGTACGCGAGAACGGCACGCCGTAGTGTTCGAGCTCGATGATGGCCGGGATGGCCTCACGGCACATGTACTCGATGGCGTCCTGGTCGCCCAGCCAGTCCGAGCCCTTGATGGTGTCGAAGAAGTGGTAGCGCCAGTCGTCCTCGCCCATGTTGGCGAGTGCGGCCGAGATACCGCCCTGGGCGGCAACGGTGTGCGAACGGGTCGGGAAGACCTTGGTCAGGCACACGGTCTGCAGGCCCTTGGCGGCCAGGCCGAACGTGGCGCGCAGGCCGGCGCCGCCGGCGCCCACCACGACCATGTCGTACTTGTGTTCGGTGATCTTGTAAGCGGACATCTAATCTGGATTCCTGTGTAGGTGCCTGGGCTCAGGCAACGCCGAGGGCGATGCGGCCCACCGCAAACACACTGACGATCATGCCGAGCACGGCGACGAACTTCACCGCGGTCTGCAGCACCAGGGCCAGCAGCGATTCGTGGATGTAATCTTCCAGCACGACCTGCATGCCGAGCTGCGCGTGCCAGAACATGGCGATCAGCAGGCCGATCAGCGGCACAGCGTTCCACGGCTTGGCCACGGCGGCGGCGGCGGTCGCGTAGTCCGAGCCCAGCAGGCCCAGCACGAAGACCAGGAACCAGATGCCCAGGGCCACCAGGGCGGCGGCGGTCAGGCGCTGGTGCACGAAGTGCTCGGTGCCGGTCTTGGCCGAACCGAGGCCGCGTACGCTCTTCAACGGGGTACGGAACTTGCTCACGCGGCACCTCCGAACATCACATAGGCCCACACCAGCAGGGTGATCACCAGGCTGCCGATGACCGACAGCCAGCTGCTGCGGATGAAGGCGGGGATGCTGAAGCCGATGGCGAAGTCCTGCACCACATGGCGGATGCCATTGCACAGGTGATAGGCGAACGACCATGTCCACGCGAACAGGAACACGCGGCCATACCAGGCCCCGGCGTGGCCGGTGAAGCAGTTCCAGGACTCGGGCCCCATCATCAGGGCCAGCAGGCCGGCGGCGATAATGAGGGCACCAACAGACAGAAAGACGCCAGTGGCTCGATGCAGGATCGAGGTGGCCATCTGAATCTGCCAGCGATACACCTGAAGGTGCGGGGAAAGTGGGCGTTGTCTGGTCGCCATTCGCTGGGCTCGTTGTCTCGGCTGGGCGGCACACGGCCGCGTTGGCTCAATGCTGATCAGAAATCGATGCAGCGTCCGTTTTTCTCCCAATCGCCATACCGCACCGGATCAAGTCCGCCGCGGCCGCCGAATTCCTCTGCTTTTTCCTGTTCCACGGGCACGGGTGCCGCGGGGACCAGCGGGGCTTCAGATTCGTCGTCGGGAGTGGGGGTTGTTTGGCCTATCATGTTCGGTCTCGCAACGCACAAATTTTAGACCTCGTTCACGTGCCTGACAACCTGCCCCCTGCTTTCGTCGGATATCCGCGCCTGCCCGGCCACCAGCTGCTGAGCCTGCAAGGCCCGGATGCAGCTGTCTTTGCCCACGCCCAGTTCAGCAGCGATGTCACCGCCCTGCCCCTGCAGCACTGGCAGTGGAGCGCCTGGCTGAGCGCCAAGGGCCGCACCCTGGCGGTGTTCCAGCTGCTTCGGCTAGCGGACGACCACGTGATGCTGGTGCTGGCCGACGGCGATGCCGATGCGATTGCGTCGCAACTGCAGCGCTTCGTGTTCCGCCGCAAGGTGAAGGTACTGGTGCGCAGCGATCTGGCCGTGGCCGGCGCGTTCACTGCGCCCGAAGCCGCCAGCGGCGCTGCGATTGCGCAGACCGCAGGTGACGGCTGGGAGCTGGACCTGGGCAGCGACGCCCTGCCGCGGACCCTGCGCATTGGCGCCGCCGATGCCTTTGCAGCCAGCAGTGAAGCCGATGAGGCCGCTTTCGCACTGGCCTGGCGCCAGGCCGACCTGCGCTACGGCCTGCCCCGGCTGCAAGAAAGCCAGCGCGAAGTGTGGACCCCGCAGCAGCTGGGGTTGGACCGCCTGAACGGTTACAGCGTGAAGAAGGGCTGCTATCCCGGCCAGGAAATCGTCGCCCGCACCCACTTCCTCGGCAAGGCCAAGCGTGCGGTGCAGCTGCTGCATACCGCGGCACCGGCGCAGGCAGGCGATGGCGTGCAGCAGGACGGCGCAGCGCTGGGCACGATTGCCTGCGTGGCCGGCGACCTGGCACTGGCGGTGCTGCCGCTGGAGGCCAGCGACGCTGATCTGCAGGTGGGTGATGCCATCGCGCAGCGCATGCCGTTGCTGGGTGGCCTGGCGCGCTGAATCCGGTGGATGCAAGGAATGGTAGTGGCGGGGGGGGGGGGGGGGGCACACCCCGTTTTTTGTTTTTGGAATTTTTGACCCCCACCCCTCAA
>NZ_JBDJKU010000108.1:0-8416 GCF_039673015.1 Stenotrophomonas sp. TWI1409 | reverse complement strand
TCCGTCCCTGGAGGCTTGGGCGCGCCATCCATGGCGCTTACACCCCCGCAACCGGACCCACCCCGCCTTCGACAGGTTCCCGCTGCTGTTGGTGGGTGTCGACCTTGGTCGGCACGCCGCTGTTGGTAGGTGTCGACCTTGGTCGACACGCCGCTGTGGTAGGTGTCGACCTTGGTCGACACGGACGGAAACAAGAAGGGGTCAGTTCCCTTTCCCGGTGGAAAAGGGCTCTGACCCCATCTGTGTGCTGCCTTGGCGTGTTACCAGTTCGGGTCTTCGGCCGGGGCGGCAGCGGGCTTGGGCTTCGGCTTGGCCGCCGGGCGCGCGGCGGCGGCCGGTGCAGCCGAGGCCGTTGCGCCGGCAGCGGCAGCGGCCGGCTTGCTGCCCAGCTTCTGGCGCAGTTCAATCTGGCCCGGACGGAAGCCGCCGCGCATGGCGTCGACGCCGTCTTCGATGGTGCCGTACGAGGTCTGTGCGGCCACGCGGTCGATGCGGATGGTGCAGCACGGGTGTTCGCTGCGGCCCAGCGAACGGCCGGTCTGCGGGTCCTTCAGTTCTTCGCCCAGGCGCACGGCCTGCCAGCGCTGGCCGGCCTGCACGGTGTCACCGCCCTGGCTCAGCACCACCTGGTCTCCGTCCACCGAAACCACCGACACCGGGAACAGCGTGGTGACGATGCTGGTGCCGATCTGGCCGGACAGCGATTCCATCATCGCCGCGGCCATGTTGCGGCCATTGACCACGCGCGGCAGGGTGCTCGGGCCAGTCGAGGCCAGCTGGTGGTCGAAGCTGTCGGACATCACCACCTGGCCGGTGGTGGCGTTGATCAGGCGCAGGGTGATGCGGCCGCCACCGGAGTACGAGGTCACCTGGCGGTCGGACATGCGCAGGTTGCGCACGCTGCGCGGGTACTCGAAGCGTTCGATGGTCGGGATCAGGATCAGGTCGGTAGCCAGCTGCTGGCCCACGCGTGCGGTGTCCTGCAGGCGCACGTTGCCGCTGTTGATGTGGTCGATCTCGGCCTGCAGTTCGTCGCCGAACTCGCGGTCCAGCACGATGAAGCGCTGGGTCTGGGTCAGCGTGTCGGACAGGCGCGCGCGGATCGCGTCGGCCACTTCGTCCGCGTCCACGCGGCCGTCGCCCACGGCATAGCTTCCGGCCTTGGTGCGCGGCAGTGCAACCACGATCTTCGGCTTGCCCTGCTCGTCCGGCGCGCGGTACTGGGCGATCTGTGCGCGCACGCGCACCTTCCAGTAGCTGCGCATGCTGCGATGGGTCACGTCGGAATCGAACGAACTGGCGCCACGCTTGGCATCGACGTTGACCTTCTCGTCGTAGCTTTCCCTGACGCTGGCCGAGGCCGAACCGCTCTTGGCCGATGCTTCGCCGGAGGCACTGGCTGACGCCGAGCCCTTGAAGCTCCAGCCTTCATCGCTGGCGCGCACGCGCGCGATGGTTTCCTCGTCCAGCTGCCGCACTTCATCCTGCGACAGGATTTCATAGCCCAGCACCGCGCCCTGCGAGCCGGCGATCATCTGCTGGGTGAACGCGTCGGCGCGGATATCGCCGACGTGTTCGTCATCCACATCCACATGCAGGCCTGCACGCAGGCTCTGCATCTGGCTGGCCACGCGTACGCCGTTGACCTGCGCCACCGCCGACTGCAATGCCGCCAGCACCGCCAGTTCCGGGGTGCTGCCGATGCCGTCGGCTTCGCGCGCGACCTGGGTGGTGCCGCCGAAATCCGGCGTGCCACGCAGGGGCGCTGCTTCCACTGGCGCATTGCTGGCCAGTGCACTGGTTGCCTTGTCCTTGGCGGGCGCGGCGGCCGGGGTGTCCTGCTTGCCACAGGCTGCAAGCAGCGTGGCAGCCAGGCCCAGGCCGATCAAACGGTAGGTCATACGCATGGAGATTCGCCTCGGATCAGAGCGTGTCGAGCATCGAATCGGCGTTGGACGGCACCTTCACCTTGCTCTTCCTGGCGAAGGTCACGGCCGACTTGGTCGAACCGTACAGGCCCTGGATGAAGCCCGGCGATTCCTTGGCCACCCATGCACCTGCTGCCAGCTTGCGGCCGACGGTGGCCAGCTGGGTCGCGCCCAGGTTCTTCATGCCGGCGGTGAAGTTGCTGGCTTCGCCGCCCAGCTTCTGTGCTTCGGCCGCCGAGGACAGCAGCGAGACCAGGCCTTCGGCGTAGTGCTGCTTGGATTCAGCGTTCAGTTCCGGCTGTGCGGCCTGGCGCTCGTTGATCGCCGCCTGCGCAGCTTCACTGACCGACACCGACTTCTTCATCGCATCGACGCTGACCGAACCCGACGACAGCGCCTGGCGCTCGGCTTCCAGCAGCTGCACCTGCTCGGCCAGGCCGAAGGCGCGGGCAAACGAGGTCTGGGCCTGCAGCGAGTGCGACTGCGAGCTGACGAAACGACGCACCAGCGCTTCCTGCGCGGCTTCGTCCGGAGCGGCGGCGCTGGAGGCGCTGCTGCTGGAGGTGCCGGTAGCGGCGCCAGCCAGGTCCTTCAGCTTGCCCAGGCCAGCGTGGGCCGGCATCGACAGGGTGGCGGCAGCGATGGCCACGACAAGAGCGGTATTGCGGATCATGTGAGTGTCCTTTTGGGAGAGACGGCCGCGAAGCGGCACGTGGGAAATCGGTAACCCCAGGGCGATGCCGAGCGAGCTCGGCACCCACCGGGGTGGCGGATCAACGAACTGCCTTGACGTTCAGTTCGTTGATCATCTGCTGGGCAGCCTTTTCAGCCGCCAGCTGCAGCGCGTTGGTACGGGCGACGGTTTCGTTCGGGCCGGTACCGGAGAACTGCACCGGGCCCACCGACGACACGGTGCGCGGGAAGCGACCGGTCACGTCCAGCACCTTGCCGGTGACCGTGACGAACACGCGGGTGTTGCCGCTGGCCGGGTCGCGGTCGCGCATGCCGACGTCGAGGGTGCCGACGGCGATGTACGGGATGTTGGCCGCACGGATGCCGTTGGCGGTATCACGCAGGGTGGCCGGGGCCAGGTCGTTGCCGGTGCTGAAGTCCTTGCGGATACGCTCGATGCTGAGCAGGCCGCGCGATTCGCCTTCCACGTATTCGGCTTCAACCACTTCGTAGCCGGCGGCGCTGAAGGCGCCGGTCATCGCGGTGTTCACTTCGGCGGCGTTGGCCACCTTCCAGCTGATGTTGTCGCTGCGCTGGGTGGTGCTGCCACCGCTGGTGACCGACATCGAACCATTCTGGTTGATGCTGCCGTTGGTGCTGACCGAGTTGCCGCGGAAGCTGTCGCCTTCACGGGTGTTCTCGCTGTAGCTGCTGCTGGCGTCGACGCGGCGGTATTCCTTGTCCTGGAACGACTGCACGGTGTCCTGCGAGCGCGCCATGAACAGGAAGGTCAGCAGCGAGCGCTGCGCGGCGGTGGCACCGGCCACGGCCGAGCCGGCATCCAGCTTGGTCTGCAGCAGTGTGGTGTTGATCTCGGCGCGGACGGTGACGGTGTAGGTCTTGGCCTTCTTGTCTTCGGTGTCCGACAGCTGCACGGCGCTGAGCACGTAGCGGTCGATCTCGCCGATGAACTCGGCGCGGCGGGCTTCGAACAGGCGCAGCTTGGCCGCACCGGTCTCGGCGATGTACGCCTCCAGTGCATTGACCTTGGCCTTGTTCAGGGCCTGGGCGCGGGTGTCGGCACTCAGGCGCAGGCCGTAGCTGGCCGAACCGGTACCGCGTGAACTGGCGGTCTGTGCAGCGACCGGGGAGGCCACCACCAGGGCGATGAGGATGAGCAGGATGGTACGCATCAACGACATGACTTGATCAACTCCTGGAGGGCTTGGGTCTGCTGCTGCAACGGGCGGCCGCCCGGCTTCTGTTCGTCCAGCCAGCCGCGCGAATCGGCGCGCTTGGCGGCGGCGCCGGCGAAGGCGTCGAAGCCGGCCAGCAGGGTTTCGTAGCTGGCCGACCACTGGTCGACCTGCCACTGCGTGACCGGCACCACCTTGGTGGCACCCTTGCGCAGCGGCTGTTCGAAATAGACCTTGCCGGAGAACGGCTCGGTCACCTTGGCGGTGAAGAACGCGCCGAACAGCATCGTCTTCATCGCCGGCGTTTCTTCGATCACGCCGTTCTTCAGCGCATCCACCTGCAGGTTGATGACGTAGTCCGGCTCGGGAATCTTCAGCTGGTAGACCTTGCCGTCGGCAAAGCGCGCCGCCATCGCACCACCGATCGCCTGGCCCGAGGCCGGCGGCAGCAGGCCGACGCCGGTATTGGACGACAGCGTCTTGGACAGCTCATGGGCCAGCGTGGCGCGCAGCGGGGCTTCCCACTTCGGGTCGGGCAGCTTGGCGCGGACCGCGTCGGACAGGGTTACGCCACCGACCTGCAGGCGACGCACGGCGGCATCGGGCAGCCTGGCCTGGGCGAGGCTGGCAGCCAGCACCTGCGACAGGCTGGTATCGGCGCTGCCATACAGGAGATCGGCGACGATCGCGTCGATATCGTCGTTGTCCGGCCGGTAATCCTGCACGTCGATGCGCTGCAGGGTAAGCGGATAGGACGCGATCACCTGGCGCTCGCGGAAATCGAAGAACAGCGCCTGCAGCGCCACTTCCACCAGCACCTTGTACTGGTCACCGATCGGCTCGACCGAGACCAGTTCGCGGTCCAGTGCCGCGGCCAGCACTGTCGCACTGGTGGTGCCGTCGAGCATCGCCACCGGCTGGTCGATCAGTTCCAGATTGGCCGGCGGGCGACGCTTGAGCCCCTGCCCCAGGGTCTGGTTGAGCGGGATCAAGCCACGCTTTTCCAGCACGGCGTGCGCATGCGGCGTGGTCGCCTGCACGGCAGCGGCATCAGCGGTATAGGCAAAACCGGCCCAATAGGCCTGCTGTGATTTGTCTGCCGCCTGCACGGCCATCGGCCATACGGCCAGGCACAGGGCACAGGCAAGCAGGCGCGCAAAAGCGCGCGATGCGCTCTTCGTCCTTGAATACATCCAACCGCTCCTCGGTCAATACGCATGGAAAGTGGACGCTGACGCGTCCGCTGGGCGCGAAACATAACGGCTCGCGGGCCCGCCGACAAGTGCTGCCTTCGTCGAGGTCACTCCGTGGGAGGCAGGCCGGCCCGTTGCCGCAGCAGGCCCCGCTCTGCCTGGTTCTGGCTGAGTCTGGCGGCTTCCGCAAAAGCGTGACGTGCGTCCAGGTCGCGCCCCAGCGCCTGTAGTAACTCCCCGCGCACCACCTGCAGCGGCGCGTACTCATGCAGTCGCGCGTCCACCAGCAACGGCTGCAGCTGCGCCCACGCCGCGAAGGCACCGTCACTGCGCAGCACCGCCACGACCCGGTTCAATGCAACAACCGGCGAGGGCTGCACCTGCAGCAGCTGCGTATAGAGCGCTGCGATGCGCGGCCAGTCGGTATCCTCGGGGCGGCGCGCCGCTGCATGGCACGCTGCGATACGCGCCTGCAGTACATAGGGATCATCAGCGCCACCGGCGGCCAGCGCGCGCGCCAGCACCTGCTGCCCGCGTTCAATCTGCAGCCAGTCCCAGCGCGCGCGGTTCTGCTGGTCCAGCAGTACCGGCACGCCCTGCGCATCGGTCCGTGCCGCGGCACGCGAGGCCTGCAGCTCCATCAGCGCCAGCAGGCCCAGCACCGGCGGCACCGGCAGCCGGTGCGCCAGGATGCGCGCGAGCCGCAGCGCCTCCTCGCACAGTGCCGGGCGCATCCAGTCGTCACCGGCACTGGCCGCATAGCCTTCGTTGAACACCAGGTAGATCGCTTCCAGCACCGAACCAAGCCGCTCGGGCATCGCGTCAGCACGCGGGACCTCGTAGGGCACCTGCTTCTGCGCCAAGGTGCGCTTGGCGCGCACGATGCGCTGGGCGATGGTCGGCTCGGGCTGCAGGAAGGCGCGCGCGATCTCGACAGTGGTCAGGCCACCCAGCAGGCGCAGGGTCAATGCCACCCGTGCATCGGCCGGCAGCACCGGATGGCAGGCCACGAACATCAGCCGCAGCAGGTCGTCACCCAGATCATCTTCCAGCGCTTGACTGTCATCGGGCGCCGGCAGCGGCGCCGGATGCAGTTCCTCGCCCCACTGCGCATGCTGCTGCGCCACCCGCTGGTGCTGGCGCAGCACATCAATGGCACGGTTGCGCGCAGTGGTCATCAGCCAAGCTCCGGGGTTGTCCGGGATGCCCTGCTCCGGCCAGCGCTCCAGCGCGGCCAGCCAGGTGTCCTGGGCCAGCTCCTCGGCGCGGCCGACATCGCCCCCGAGCAGCCGCGCCAGGCGCGCGATCAACACCGGCGACTCCATCCGCCAGAGGGTTTCCAGACGCTGCGTCAGTGCGGGCTCGAGCATGCGCCGATCACAGCACGCACGCCCGGCCCGCACAAGCGCCGCAGCTCACGCTTCAACTATCGGCTTGAAGCCACCCCAGAACATGCGCTTGGTATCAAACGGCATGTCCTTCGGGCCCAGCGACGCCAGCCGCGGGTCCGCCATCACTTTCGCGTTGATACGGTCGCGCGCCGCGCGCGAACGGAACACCACGAAGGCGACGATCACCGTTTCGCCCGGTTTGGCCTTGACCGCACGCGGAAACGACGTGCTCTTTCCCGGTTCCACATCGTCAGCCACGCATTCCATGTACTGCAGCGCGCCATGGTCCTTCCACACCGCACCGGCCTTGCGGGCAAGGCCGCGGTAGGCCGCCACCTTGTCCTGGGGGCACGGCAGCACGTAAGCATCCACGTAAGCCATGAGGATTCTCCCTGCGGCGGCCGTCAGCCCGGCTCGCCGTCCATGTGTGCGATTTCCCAGAGATGGCCATCCAGATCCTGGAAGCCGCGCTGGTACATGAAGCCCAGGTCGCGCGGCGGCTGCGGTTCGCTGCCGCCGGCGGCCAGTGCCTTGTCCACCAACTCGTCAACTGCCTTGCGACTGGGTGCCGAGAGTGCGTTGATCACTTCCGTGTGGGTGTGCGCATCGGCAATCGGCTTGTTGGTGAACTGCTGGAAAAAAGGCTGGGTCAGCAGCATCACGTAGATGCTCTCGCTGATGACCATGCCTGCCGCGTCATCGTTGGTGTAAGTTGGATTGAAGCTGTAGCCCAGCGCGGTGAAGAAGGCCTTGGATTTCTCCAGGTCCTTCACCGGAAGATTGACGAAGATCATCTGCGGTTGCGGTGCATTCATCGGTGAAGCTCCTTGTGGATGAAAAGAAGAGGGATCAGGGCTGCTTCATGCAGTTGACCATCCACGGCTTGCCGTAGCGGTCAATCAGCATGCCCCAGCGGTGCGCCCAGAACGTTTCAGCGATCGGCATCTGCACCTGGCCACCCTCGGCCAGTGCAGCGAACACGCGTTCGGCTTCTTCGATGCTGTCGACGTCGACATTGATGGTGGTCGAACCACCCTCGCCACCGCCGGGACCGTCGGCCGCCATCACGATGGCGCTACCGATTTCCAGCTGGCTGTGCGCGACGTGGTCCAGGGTTTCCGGCGGCATCTCGTTGCAGCCCGGCGAGCCATCGGAGGGCGGCATGTCGCGGTATTTCATTTCCGAGGTGACCTGGCCACCGAGTGCCTTTGCATAGAACGCCATCGCCTCATGGGCCTGGCCGCTGAAGCCGAGGAAGGGAATCAATTTCATGGCAATACTCCGTCGTGGGTTTCAGGGTGTTAGCGCCGGTCCATGCCCGGCGGGGGAAATGAACCGGGTCAACCTTCCAACTGTGCACGCAGACGCTGTTCCTGCTGCTGTAATTCCGGGGTGAAGGCTTCACCGAAGTCTTCGGCGGAGATCAGCGGGCGCAGCTCCAGCGTGCCGCCACTGTTGAACGGCGCGCGGCTGGCCCATTCAACGGCCTCGTCCAGCGAGCGCACGTCCCACAGCCAGAAACCGGCGATCTGTTCGCTGGCGGGGCCAAACGGACCGGCCTCGACCTTCGGCGCGCCGCCGCCGAAATGAATGCGACGTCCGCGCTGGGTGGCATGCAGGCCTTCACCGGCCAGCATGATGCCGGCGGCCACGAGCTGTTCGTTGAAGGCGCCCATGTCGGACAATTCCTGTTCGCTGGGCATGCGGCCGGCTTCGGAGTCGGCGTTGGCCTTCACGATCACCATCACTTTCATTGCGGTCTCCCGTGGGGACGCGTGGTGCGTGCCCTTCACTGGGTACAACGAACCAGGGGGCTGGGAATCGACACGTTCTCTGAAAATTGTTTCTTCCGTGGAAAGCGCGCCTTCGGCGGGAGTCGGCGAACGGCGGAGCCCCTCCGTGGTGGGTTGGGTCGCTGAAAGCTGGTTTCCTGTGGGTGGGGCGGGGGGGGGGGGGGGGGGGGGGGGGGGGGGGCGGGGCCAGCACCAGGGGGGGGGGGGCGGGGCGGGGCCGCACGTACCCCCCCCCCCGCCCAC
>NZ_JBDJKU010000107.1:0-8778 GCF_039673015.1 Stenotrophomonas sp. TWI1409 | reverse complement strand
TTTTGTGGTTTTTTGGGTTGAGGTGCGGGCGGGGCGGCCCCGTGCTGTTATTTGTGTGGGTGCGCCCCCCCCCCCGGCACTACCTCAAGGAGAAATACATGCGGAAGACAGGGATGTTCATGATCGCCGGGCTGCTGCTGGCCCCCGCCGTGCAGGCCGCACCGGCCTGCCAGGAACCAGTGGCTGTCGCCCGTGCCTTCTACGAGGCAACCACCGGCAATGGCGATCTGCTGGAACCGCTGCCGGCGCTGGTCAGCCCGGCCTTCGGCAAGGCCCTGCGTGGCGAGCGCGCCTGCCAGACGCGCGAGGAAGGCATCTGCACCGTCGATTCGGACCCGTGGCTGGATGCGCAGGATGGCGACATCGAGAGTCCGGTGCGCTACATCTGGAAAGAGGCCTCGGCGACGTCCGGCCAGGTCGAGATGCGCTATTCGGTATGGAACACGGCCTACGTGACCCGGCTGCCGATGGTGCGCCAGGGCCAGGGTTGCTGGCAGGTGGACGACATCCTCACCAACAGCGGTCGCTCGGTACGGAAGATCCTGGCCCAGCCGCTGCCTTGACCGTCTGCGGCATCCACGCAGGGTGCGGTCCTGTTGCCGGCCAGCGGCCGGCACTACCGGGGTGGGTGCCGACCGTTGGCCGGCACACCGCTATCGCGAATGCCCGAACACCAGTTCGATCACGAACTGGCTGCCGAAGAAGGCCAGCAGCAGCAACAGCATCGCCGCCAGCGTCCAGTGCACCGCCTTCATGCCGCGCCAGCCGTAGCGGCGACGGCCGATCAGCAGCACGCCGAACACGATCCACGACAGCACGCTCAGCACGGTCTTGTGCACCAGCTTCTGCGCCAGCAGGTCGTCGACGAACAGCACGCCGGTGACCAGGGTCAGGGTCAGCAGCGCGAAGCCGACGGTGATCACCCGGAACAGCAGCGATTCCAGATCGGCCAGCGGCGGCAGGGCGCGCAGCCACGGCCGGAACTCGCGGCGGCGCAGGGCGCGTTCCTGCAGCCACAGCATGATCGCCAGCAGCGCGGCGATGCTCAGCGTGGCGTAGGCCAGCAGCGCCAGCCAGGCGTGGCTGGCCAGGCGCCAGCCCAGCACCTTGCTCGGTTCGTGGCCGTAGCCGTGGTAGGCCAGCAGCAGTACCGCGGCCAGCGGGAACACCACCACGCCCAGTGCCGACATGCGCCCGCGCGCGCCGACCAGCGAGGTCAGCCAGGCCATGCCCAGGCCGACCAGCGACAGCGCAGCGAAGAAGTGCATGTCCGGCCCGCCGTTGGTGCGCATCGCCACCATCACGTGGTAGCCGCCGTGCAGCAGCATCGCCGGCAGGGCGGGCCACAGCCAGGCGGGGGAGCCGGTGCTTTCATCGCGGCCAAGCGCACGCACCAGCAGGGCGCTGGCGGCCAGGTAGAGCAGGGCGGCGATGAGAACGATTAACATCGTTGCAGTTTCGCATACCCCTGCGGTGGTGGCGACGGCCCTGTGGTCGCAGTCCGGGGAGGGGAGCGGACCCGTTATACTGTCTGCCTTATTGTCCCCCGCTTTCAGACAGGTTGCGCCGAATGTTCGAGTCACTGACCCAGCGCCTTTCCGGCACCATCGAGCGCCTGCGTGGCCGCGGCCGCCTGACCGAGGAGAACATCCGCGAGGCCACCCGTGAGGTCCGCATCGCGCTGCTCGAAGCCGACGTTGCGCTGCCGGTGGTGCAGGCCCTGATCGAGCGCATCAAGGTGCGCGCGGTCGGCCAGGAAGTGCTGAAGTCGCTGACCCCGGGCCAGGCCCTGATCAAGGTCGTGCGCGACGAGCTGACCGCGGTGATGGGCGCCGAAGCCAGCGACCTGAACCTCAATGTGCCCGCTCCGGCCATCATCCTGATGGCGGGCCTGCAGGGCGCCGGCAAGACCACCACGGTGGGCAAGCTGGCCAAGCACCTGAAGGAAAAGCGCAAGAAGAAGGTGATGGTGGTCTCGGCCGACGTCTACCGTCCGGCCGCGATCGAGCAGCTGAAGACCCTGGCCGAGCAGGTCGGCGTGCTGTTCTTCCCGTCCAGCGCCGACCAGAAGCCGGAAGCCATCGTCCGCGCCGCCATCGACGATGCGCGCAAGTCGTTCGTCGACGTGCTGCTGGTCGATACCGCCGGCCGCCTGGCCATCGACGAAGCAATGATGGCCGAGATCAAGGCCCTGCACGCGGCGGTGAATCCGGCCGAAACCCTGTTCGTGGTCGACGCCATGACCGGCCAGGACGCGGCCAACACCGCCAAGGCCTTCGGCGATGCGCTGCCGCTGACCGGTGTGGTGCTGACCAAGACCGACGGCGACGCCCGTGGCGGTGCCGCGCTGAGCGTGCGCTACATCACCGGCAAGCCGATCAAGTTCGTCGGTGTCAGCGAAAAGCCGGAAGGCCTGGACGTGTTCCATCCGGACCGTATCGCCAGCCGCATCCTCGACATGGGCGACGTGCTGTCGCTGGTCGAGCAGGTCGAGCAGCAGGTCGACAAGGACAAGGCCGCCAAGCTGGCCGAGAAGGTCGCCAAGGGCAAGAAGTTCGACCTGAACGACATGCGTGACCAGCTTGAGCAGATGCAGAACATGGGCGGCATCGGCGGCCTGATGGACAAGCTGCCGGGCCTGGGCAACATCCCCGACCATCTGAAGCAGCAGGTCAGCCAGGGCAAGGAAGTGCCGCGCATGATCGCCATCATCAGCTCGATGACCAAGAAGGAACGGCGCAACCCGAACCTGCTCAACGGCTCGCGCCGCGCGCGCATCGCCAAGGGCTCGGGCGTGACCCCCGCCGACGTCAACAAGCTGATGAAGCAGTACATGCAGATGGAAAAGATGATGAGCAAGATGGCCGGCGGCGGCATGAAGGGCATGTTGCGCAGCATGAAGGGCATGATGGGCGCCATGGGCGGCCGCGGCATGCCGTTCCGTTGATGCGTTGATGCGTGGGCGCGCGCTGTGGTCGGCGCGGCCTGCGTAGCGTCGAGCTTGCTCGACTGCTGTTGGTGGTCCAGTCGAGCAAGCTCGACTCTACCCCCGTCCTGCGCGCACCATGGGGGCCTGTCCGAAACGATGGGCCGTCATGCAGAGTTCCGCTGTATCTGTATCTTCCCGCGTCGACGCGTTCTGCCGGCGCTTTGGCGTATCCGTTCCGATCCTGCTGGCCCCGATGGCCGGCGCCTGCCCGGTGCCGTTGTCGGCTGCGCTGGCCAATGCCGGCAGCATGGGGGCGATGGGCGCGGTGCTGTCGTCATCGGCCGATATCGGCCACTGGATGGATGACTTCCGCGCTGCCTCGACGGGCCCCGCACAGGTGAACCTATGGGTGCCGGACCCGGCACCGACCCGTGATGTCGCCGCTGAAGCCGCCAGCCGCGCCTTCCTCGCGCAGTGGGGTCCGGACGTGCCGGCCAGCGCCGCCGATGCCACGCCCGCCGACTTCGAAGAACAGTTCGCCGCACTGCTGGCGGCGCGCCCGGCGGTGGCCTCGACCATCATGGGCGTGCTGCTGCCGCGCCACGTACAGCAGTTGAAGGATGCCGGCATTGCCTGGATCGCCTGTGCGACCACCTTGTCCGAAGCGCGTGCGGCACAGGACGCCGGTGCCGACGCGGTGGTCGCACAGGGCGTGGAGGCCGGTGGCCATCGCGGTGCGTTCGATCCGGCGATGGCCGAGCGCCAGCTGGTCGGCCTGTTTGCGTTGTTGCCACGCCTGGCCGATCACCTGCAGATTCCGGTGATCGCCGCCGGCGGTATCGCCGACGGCCGTGGCATTGCTGCCGCACTCACCTTGGGGGCCAGCGCCGTGCAGATCGGCACTGCCTTCCTGCGCACGCCCGAAGCGGCGATCGCTTCAGCGTGGGCCGATGGATTGGCGGCCAGCGAACCCGAAGATACCTGGCCGACCCGCGCCTTCAGCGGCCGCCTGGGGCGTGGCCTGGCGACCCCCTATGTGCGCGCCGCCGCTGCAGAAGGCGCACCGGCGCCACGCCCGTACCCGGTGCAGCGTGGCCTGACCGCGCCGATGCGCAAGCAGGCCGTGCAGGAAAACCGGCTGGCCGCGATGCAGGCCTGGGCCGGGCAGTCGGCGTGGATGGCGCCAGCACAACCGGCCGCCGACGTGCTGCGCGGCATGTGGAGCCAAGCGCAGGCGCTGTTGCGATGACCGTGACCTGCAACGGCCAACCGGCGCAGGTGGAGGATCTGCTGCCTGCGCTGGTCAACTACGGCCACTTCACCTCGCTGCAGGTGCGCGGTCACGCCGTGCAGGGACTGGACCTGCATCTGGCGCGGCTGTCGCAGGCCACGCGCGAACTGTTCGGCAGCGAACTGGACGCGGCGCAGGTGCGGGGCTGGATGGCGCAGGCGCTGCAGCAGGCCGGCCTGGCCGATGCCTCGCTGCGGGTGACGGTGTACTCGCGCCGCTTCGATTTCCGCAATCCGCTGGCGGCCGTACCGGTGGACGTGCTGGTGGCGGTGTCCGCGCCGGTGGCGCTGACCGCACCAAAGCGGGTGCGTAGCGTGGTGTGGCAGCGCGAGCTGCCGCAGATCAAGCACGTCGGTACGTTTGGACTGTTTGCCGAGCGCCGTGCGGCGATGGCGGAAGGGTTCGACGATGTGCTGTTCGTGACCGCCGATGGCGACGTGAGCGAAGGCAGCACCTGGAACCTGGCCGTTCACGATGGTGAGCGCCTGCTCTGGCCGCAGGCACCGGCCCTGCGCGGTACTGCCGAGACGTTGTTGAAGCAGCATTGGCAGGGGGCACAGCTGACGCGGCGGTTGGCACTGGCTGAACTGGATAGCGTGAAGGCCGCTTTTGCCTGCAACGCCAGCGGCCTATGGGCGCTGGACGCCATCGACGGGCATGTCCTGCCGGGTTCGCAGGCACTGGCTGAACAGGGCAGGGCAGTGCTGGCGGCGGTGGCTTGGGACAGATTGGGGTGAAAACCCCCGCCGGGCATGGCCCGGCGCTGCCGTGAAGGCGGATTCACCCCGGGGTTGGCTCGGCCGGGCTCTGCCGCTATAATCGCCCGCTTACCTCGCCATCCTGGCGACTGGGCAATAGGAAAAACACCATGGTCAAGATTCGACTGACCCGCGGCGGCGCCAAGAAGCGTCCGTTCTACCACATCATCGTCACCGACGTGCGCAGCGCGCGCGACGGCCGCAACATCGAGCGCGTTGGCTTCTACAACCCGGTCGCCCAGGGCGCCGAGAAGCGCATCGAGCTGGACCTGGCCCGCGTTGACCATTGGGTCAAGAACGGCGCCCAGCCGACCGACAAGGTCCGCAACCTGATCAAGGAAGCGACCAAGTCCCAGGCCGCTGCGGCCTGATCCTGACGGGCCACGCTTCGGCGTGGCCCTCTTGGTTGAAGCAGATGAAAGATATCGAGCGCCGCATCCTGCTGGGCAGGGTTGTCGGCGCTTTTGGTGTGCGCGGCGAGATCAAGCTCGAGTCCTGGACCGAGCCACGTTCCGCCATTTTCCGTTACCAGCCGTGGATCGTGCGCAGCCCGTCCGGCGTGGAATCCACGATTGAAGGTGTACGCGGCCGCGACAGCGGCAAGCACCTGGTCGCCCGTTTCCCCGGCGTCGAGGACCGCGATACCGTTGAAGCGATGCACGGCACCGAGATCTACGTGGCCCGCAGTGCGTTGCCGCCGCCGAAGCCCGATGAGTATTACTGGGTGGACCTGGAAGGCCTGGACGTGAAGACCACCGAGGGCGTTGCCCTGGGCCAGGTCTCGCACCTGTTCAGCACCGGCGCCAACGACGTGGTGGTTGTCCGTGGTGACCGCGAACGGATGATTCCGTTCGTGCAGCCGGACTTCGTCAAGTCGGTCGACTTCGAGGCCAACCTGGTCGTGGTCGACTGGGATCCCGAGTTCTGAGTGTGAGCATGCGTTTCGACGTCATCACCCTGTTCCCCGAGTTCCTCGCCCAGTCCGCTGGACTGGGCGTGGTCGGGCGCGCGCAGGAGAAGGGCCTGTTCAGCCTGCATGGCTGGAATCCCCGTGATTACGCCGAAGGCAACTACCGCCGGGTGGACGACCGTCCGTTCGGTGGTGGCCCGGGCATGGTGATGCTGATCGAGCCGCTGCAGGCCTGCCTGCAGGCGATCCGTGATGCTGATCCGACCCCGGCGCGGGTGATCTACCTCAGCCCGCAGGGGGCGCCGTTGACCCAGGCCAAGGTGCGGGAACTGGCGGCGCTGCCGCGCATGGTCCTGCTCTGTGGCCGCTACGAAGGCATCGACGAGCGTTTCCTGGAGGCCAATGTCGACGAGGAGATTTCCCTCGGCGACTACGTGCTGTCCGGTGGCGAGCTGGGCGCGGCGGTGATCATCGACGCCGTGGCCCGCCTGCAGGACGGTGCCCTGAACGACGCGGAATCGGCGGCGCAGGACAGCTTCGAGGGCGACCTCGGCCTGCTCGACTGCCCGCATTACAGCCAGCCGGCCCAGCACCCGCTGGGTGACGTGCCGGACGTGCTGCGCTCGGGCAACCACGCGGCCATCGCGGCCTGGCGCCGCCAGCAGTCGCTGGTCCGTACCGCCCAGCGGCGCCCGGACCTGCTGGATGAACAGGCGCTGGGCAAGGCCGACCGCAAGCTGCTGGAGCAGGGCCGTCAGGCCCAGAAACACAAGGCCAGCCCCTAGCGCAGGGCTGGCGTTATCGGCTATCATGGCCAATTCCCGTCGGCCCCGGCCGACGCGCGCAGTACCCAAAACAAACGTGCAGCACAGTCCGGTGACTGCATGAGCCTACGTTGTCGATACGACACGCCCACCCGAACAAGAATCGGTGTAACCCATGAGCAAGCTGAACAAGTCCATCGTCGCGGAATTCGAATCCGCCCAGATCACCCGTGAACTGCCGAAGTTCAGCCAGGGCGACACCGTTGTCGTCAACGTGAAGGTGAAGGAAGGCAGCCGCGAGCGCGTGCAGGCCTACGAAGGCGTTGTCATCGCCACCAAGAACGCCGGCCTGAACTCCTCGTTCACCGTCCGCAAGATCTCGCACGGCTACGGCGTCGAGCGCGTTTTCCAGACCCACAGCGCCATCATCGACTCGGTCGAAGTGAAGCGTCGTGGTAAGGTCCGCGCCGGCAAGCTGTACTACCTGCGTGGCCTGGAAGGCAAGGCTGCCCGCATCAAGGAAGACCTGGCTGCCGCTGCTGCCGCCAAGGCTGCCCGTCTGGCCGAAAAGGCCTGATAAACAACTTCGGTTGTTGCCGCGACGGCCACCTTCGGGTGGCCGTTTGCGTTTCCGGCATCGCTTCGGCCACGATCAGGGGATGAACGACATCAACCCGCGCTATCCCGCCGTGATCCAGTCGGCGCTGCGCTTCCTCGACGGAAAAGGGCTGGCGCGCGTGCAGTCGGCACCGCTGCTGCATCGTGTGCTGTGGCGCATGGGCATCGCACTGCCACCGCCGATCCTGGCCGGCTTCGGCACCAATGCGCTGGTGCAGGGCCTGCTGTTCGGGCTGTTCTGGACCGCGCTGATGTGGCTGATGCTGTGGCAGGGCAGTGAACGCCCGCTGGCCCTGCTGCTGGCGGCCGGCCTGGTGGCCGGTGCGCTGTTCGGCGTGGTGATGGCGGCCTTGATGCGCTCGCTGCGCCGCCACCGCAAGCTGCCGGACTGGCAGCAGTTCCGGGCGCGGCAAGCGGACTGAGCCGATGGCGCACTGCGCCGTGACCGTTGGGGACAGGCCGCGCTAGGCTGCGGTTTCATCCCGATGGACGTGCCGTGCGATGCCTGCCAAGCGAACCGCACCTTCCACCGCGCCCGCGCTGTTGTCAGGCGGCAACCCGCAGATCGCCAAGGGCGAAGGCGATGCGCCGGTGCAGGCCTATATCGCGGCGATGCCGGACTGGAAGCGGCCGATCGGAGCACAGCTGGACGCGCTGATCGAACAGGCTGTACCCGGTGTGCACAAGGCAGTGAAGTGGAATTCGCCGATGTATGCGGTTGCGCCGGGCGAAGGCTGGTTTCTCAGCTTCCACTGCTTCACCCGCTACATCAAGGTGGCGTTCTTCCGCGGCGCTGCGCTGAAGCCGGTGCCGCCCGAGCCGTCCAGGAGTGCCGATACGCGCTACCTGCACATCCAGCAGGAGGGTGCGTTGGATGAGGCGCAGTTCCTCGACTGGGTGCGCCAGGCCGCGGCATTGCCCGGCGAGCGCATGTAAGTGCATCGTTCCGATCTCCCTGCCGACGAGAACCGCTGATGGCCACGCATGCACCGAACCCTGCCGATGCCGGAACCCCGGCCGCTGAACTGATCGATGCACGCATCGCCGAGCTGGGCGACTGGCGTGGCGAGGCGCTGGCACGCGTGCGTGCCTTGATCCACGAGGCGCTGCCGGACGTGCAGGAAACCTGGAAGTGGCGCGGCACGCCGGTGTGGGAGCACAACGGCATCCTGTGCACCGGCGAAACCTACAAACAGGCGGTGAAGCTGACCTTTGCCAACGGTGCGGCGTTGGCCGATCCGAAGGGCCTGTTCAACGCCAGCCTGGACGGCAACACGCGACGTGCGATCGACATCCATGAAGGCGCGATGCCGGATGCCGCCGCGTTGAAGGCACTGCTGCGCGCGGCGGCCACGTTCAACGCTGCCAAAAAGAAGAAGCGGTAGAGCCGGCAGCTGGCCGGCTGCGCGATGCCCCCGGAGGGGCGGGAGGTTGCCGGCCCGCGGCCCGCACTACCGTGGGAAACACCGGCGGCGCAGAAGAACCCGTAGAGCCGGCCGCGGGCCCGC
>NZ_JBDJKU010000106.1:0-8813 GCF_039673015.1 Stenotrophomonas sp. TWI1409 | reverse complement strand
CGGGGGGGGGGGGGTGGCCGGGGGGGTCCCCCCCTGGGTTGGCGCGACCGTACTTCCTGCCCCGTCTTGCCCGCCCCCCCGCCCCCCCCCCCCCCCCCGGCCCACCCCGACGGTTCCGCCGAACGCGACCCACCACGAGGGGCTCCGCCGTTGGCCGTCCTACTCGATCCCCTCACGCTCGATCGGCACGCTGCGCGGATTCTGCATGTGCTCCCGCGCCGCGCCATAGCGCTGCTGCCGCTTGTGATGGAACACCACGAACTCATCCCGCGGCAGCGGCCGCGAGAACAGCCAACCCTGCGCGAACTCGACCTTCCGGGTATGCAGATACGCCAGCTGTGCCTCGGTCTCCACGCCCTCGGCCACCACCCACAGGCCCAGCTCCTTGGCCATGTCGATGATGTGCGGGGTTACCGGGCTGGTGGCGCTCTCGGTGTCGATCGCATCGATGAATGATTTGTCGATCTTCAACGCGTCCAGCGGCAGCTGTTCCAGGTACTGCAGGCTGGAGAAGCCGACGCCGAAATCGTCAATGGCCACGCTGTGCCCGGCCCGACGCGCCTGCGCCAGCATCGTGCGGGCGCGGTCCAGATCCAGGAAGCCGCGCTCGGTGGCCTCCATCCAGATCTGCTGCGGCAGGATGCCGCTGCCGGCCATGTGCTTGGAGATCATCTTCAGCGCACGGCCGCTGCTGATATCTTCGGCGGCCAGGTTGATCGCGATGTGCGCGCTGCGGTCGGCCACCAGCAGTTCACGCATGTCGCGCACCACGTTCTCGATCACCAGATCGGTGACCGCGCCGATCATGCCGGCCTCTTCGGCCAGCGGAATGAACAGGTCCGGCCGCACCTGGGTGCCATCCGGGCGCTGCCAGCGCACCAGCGCTTCGGCGCCGACGCAGATGCCGGTATCCAGCTCGATGATCGGCTGGTAGTGCAGGTACAGCTCGCGGCGGCGGATCGCTGTGGCCAGCTCGCCGCGCAGGGACAGGCGGCGACGCGACAGCCAGATCACCAGGCCGGCACCGGCAGCGGCCAGCAGAACGCCGATCGGCACGAACAGCCACGCCTGCTGGCGGAAGGTCGCGGCAAGCGCGGTACGCGGCATGGTCGCGATCGCCAACCACTCTTCGTTGCGGGCGGTGGCATACAGGGTGTGGTGGTCCAGGCCTTCATCGGGGGCGCGCAGCAGGGTCTCCAGCAATGCCGGATCCATGCCGTCCTGCCTGGCCAGGAGACGCCCATCGGGGCTGGCCAGGGCAAGGCGCACGTTCGGGTCGGCGATGACATCGACGAAGCGGCGCGGATCGACCAGCACGTCGTAGTTGCCGTACAGGAACGACAGGACCTGGCGCCGTCCGCTGGCCTCGGGGCGCACATCCACGGCGATGCCGGCGCCATCACTGGTGACGTGGTCGGCCTTGGGCTGGTTGACGTCGGACAGGAACGGCCCCCACGACGTACAGCGCAGCTTGCCACCCTCGAAGTAGCCCATCTGGTCGACCGACGGCGAGGTCATCACCAGTGTCTGCATGCGCCGGATATGCTCGGGCCCGCAGGCGTCGTGGGCGCCGACCTCGGCCGACTGCAGTGCCGCCAGCGCTTCCTGGTAGGACTGGTCGGCGCGGCGCAGCGCGCGACCGGCGATGTCGCGCAGCCGCTGCTGCTCGACGCTGACTGCACGGTCCCAGGTGGCATAGGCCATCACCGCGATCGGCACGGCCGCGGCCAGCAGCGCCAGCGCGGTGCCACCAATGATCACGCGCAGCCGACTCAAGGCCGGAGCTCCAGCGGGGCGGGCAGGGCAGGGTACATGGTCGGGCCGATCCTTGGGCAGGTGCGGCTATCTGAGCATGACGCCGGGCCGGGCGGAATGGGACGAATCCGGTATTCGGTCACAATGTGATGAAAGCGACCATGATTGACGCAATCGGGTCGTCCAGCGCTGGCGCTCCGGGCCGGGGAGGACTAACGTCGAACGCTTCGCCCGCCCCAGTGCACGCCCATGACCGAGCCCGCAACGCCCCCCGAGCACCTGCGCCGCAGCCTGTCCAACCGCCACCTGCAGCTGATCGCCATCGGCGGTGCCATCGGCACCGGCCTGTTCATGGGCTCGGGCAAGACCATCAGCCTGGCCGGCCCGTCCATCGTCTTCGTCTACCTGATCATCGGCGCGATGCTGTTCTTCGTGATGCGCGCGATGGGCGAGCTGCTGCTGTCCAACCTGCAGTACAAATCCTTCATCGATTTCTCCACCGATCTGCTCGGTCCCTGGGCCGGCTTCTTCTGTGGATGGACGTACTGGTTCTGCTGGATCGTCACCGCCATCGCCGACGTGATCGCGATTGCCGCCTACGCGCAGTTCTGGTTCCCCGGGCTGGATGCGTGGATACCGGCACTGGCCTGCGTGCTGCTGTTGCTGGCACTGAACCTGGTGACGGTGAAGCTGTTCGGCGAGATGGAATTCTGGTTCGCGCTGATCAAGATCGTGGCGATCTGTGCGCTGATCATCACCGGCGCCGGGCTGGTGGCGTGGGGCTTCACCTCGCCCAGTGGCCACACCGCGTCGTTGTCGAACCTGTGGAATGACGGCGGCATGTTCCCGATGGGCCTTGTCGGCTTCTTCGCCGGTTTCCAGATCGCGGTGTTCGCTTTCGTCGGCATCGAGCTGGTGGGGACCACCGCCGCTGAAACCGCAGACCCCGAGCGCAACCTGCCCAAGGCGATCAACTCGATCCCGGTGCGCATCATCATCTTCTACGTGCTGGCGCTGATCGCGATCATGGCGGTCACCCCGTGGCGCCAGGTGGTGCCGGACAAGAGCCCGTTCGTGCAGCTGTTCGTGCTGGCCGGCATCCCCGCCGCGGCCAGCCTGATCAACTTCGTGGTGCTGACCTCGGCCACGTCTTCGGCCAATAGCGGCATCTTCTCCACCAGCCGCATGCTGTACGGCCTGGCCGAGGAAGGCCACGCACCGCGCGGGTTGTCGAAATTGTCACGCGCCGCAGTGCCCGCCCGTGGCCTGCTGTTCTCCTGCCTGTGCCTGCTCGGCGGCACGCTGCTGATCTACCTGATCCCCAACCTGGTGACCGCCTTCACCCTGGTCACCACGCTGGCGACGGTGCTCTTCATCTTCGTCTGGTCGCTGATCCTGGTGGCCTACATGGCCTACCGCCGCCGCTACCCGGAACGCCACGCTGCCTCGATCTTCAAGATGCCCGGCGGCGTCGCCATGTGCTGGGCCTGCCTGGTGTTCTTCGCCGCCGTGCTGGTGCTGCTGAGCCTGCAGGCCGACACCCGCCAGGCGCTGGTCGCCAGCCCGGTGTGGTTCGTGCTGTTGGGCGTGGGGTACTGGGTGCGTCGGAGGACCGCGAAGTAATCCAGCATTTGCGTTCCATCGATTGATCCAGAGATCTCTCTGGAGTGGGGTCAGAGACCGTTGCGCAGCAACGGGATCCGACCCCCCGCAGGAAATCGGCCGTTGCCGTTGCTGTTGAGGTTGCCGGCCAGCGGCCGGCACTACCACGGGTGCAGGGCGCAGCCCTGCTGGCCCCCATTCACCCAGCATTAGCGGGCGCGGCCGGATGATCCGGCCGCCATGTTCCGTCGCCCTCTCCTGCTTGCGCTGTTGCTGCTGCCCAGCCTGTGGCCCGGGCTGGCCGCCGCGCGCACCGTCTACCGCTGCGTGCAGGGCAACACCGTCAGCCTGGCCACCGCGCCGGAACCCGGTTCACGCTGCACCCCGAAGGAAATCGACGACAACGCCATCCAGACCCCGAATCTGTGGGGCAACATGGGCGTGTTCAGCGGCGTGCTGTACGAGCGCGAGCAGGATGGCGCGCTGGTCTACTCCACCCGCAACCTGCCCGGCTCGCGGGTGTTCCTGAAGTTCACCATGGCCACGCCGCCGGGTGAGCCTGCCCACGAAGGCCTGGGCAAGGTGGGCAAGCCGCAGCTGGCGCAGCATGCCAAACAGTTCAAGGCCGCCGCCAAGGCCACCGGCGTGGATGATGCGTGGCTGCGCGCGATCGCCCATGCCGAAAGCAACTTCGATGCGCTGGCGGTGTCCAGCAAAGGCGCACAGGGCGTGATGCAGTTGATGCCGGACACCGCGCAGGAGTACGGGGTGAATGATCCGTTCTCGCCGCAGCAGTCGATCGATGGCGGCGCCCGCTACATGCGCGCGTTGCTGCGTCGCTACAACGGTGATCGGCCGCTGGCAGCGGCCGCTTACAACGCCGGCATCGGCGCGGTCACCCGCTACAAGGGCGTGCCGCCCTATGCCGAAACCCTGGCCTACGTGGACAAGGTGATGGCCCTGTACGCACGCTACCGCGAGGCGATGGGCATCCGTACCGAGGTGCCGGCGCGCTAGGCGGGTGGTGCTGCACGCACGTGGTTCTACATGGGAGCTTGCTCAGCGCGAGGTGGAGGTGCTGACCAGTTCGTAGCGTTCGATGCGGCCCAGGCGGGCAACCTCGGCCTGCACGTCGGCGCGCTGCTTCAGCGCACGCCACGCCGCATCGATCTTCACGTCGCCGGGCAGCGACGGATAGGTGCGCATGTCCTGCAGGCTGGCCAGCGTTTCACCGCGTTCAACGGGTGAGCGCAACTGTTCGATCAGCACGGCAGCTGCGCCGTCGAGATTGCCCTCGTCCAGCAGCATCTCGCGCTGGAACAGGCGCGCGTCATCGCCCTGGGCCAGGATCGCTGCACGCGCGGCCTGTTCGGCCTTGGCATCGCCACGTTCACGGGCGGCAACGAACTGCAGCAGTGCCTGGGCCGCCTTGCCGTAACCGGCCAGGCCCGGCATGTCATTCACTGCCGTGGCGGCATCCTGCATGCGGCCCAGCGAACTGAACACGAAGCCGACGTTGAACTGGTGCTCGGCACCATCGGGGCCCAGTGCACCGATGCGTGCGGCCAGCTTGGCTGCCGCCAGCGCATCCTCGTTGCGACCCAGCCGGCGCAGCGCCGTAAGCCGGCTGTTGAGCAGCCATGCCACCCATTCGGCTTCCGCCGCCGAAGGCGCCTCGCCTTCGGCGGCCGCAGCGGCCATGCCATCGGTCAGCGCCAGCACTTCCTCGTTGCGGTCCAGCATCAGCAGCGTGCTGCTGAACTCGGCCATGCGCGCGTCCAGCGCCCGGTCGAGCAGGCCGGAAACCCGCAGTTCGTCGAGGTGCTTCTGTGCAGCCTGCACGGGATCAAAGCGCGGGTTGGCGCGGTCGACATAGGGATCGAAGCGCTTGTCACTGCGCAGCCGGATGATTTCGGCGGGCGCGGAGATGCGGGCCAGGGTCGCGGGGATGGCCTCGCCACGGCCGTTGTCGGCCTGCAGCGTGGCCAGTGCCAGCCACAGTCCGGTGGGTTCCAGGCCGCCGCTCTTCCAGCCGTTGTCGAACAGTGCCTGCAGCAGTTCCATGCGCTGCTGCGGCTGGTCCCGCAGGCGGAACTGCAGGTAGTTGATCGCGTGGTGGTCCACCGGCAACGGCGCATCGGCATGCTTCAGCGCCTGCACCAGGTGCTTGGTGGCAGGCGCCGGTTGGTTCTCGGACAGTTCCACCGAGACCAGGGTCAGCAGGATCTGCGCATCGTCCGGCAGTGCCTCCTGCGCGCGCTGCAGATAGCGGCGAGCCTGGTCCGGCTTCTTCTGCACCATCGCGGTCCAGCCGGCCACCTGCGCGGCGCGGCCGCGATGTTCAGCATCGAAGTCATCCAGCATCGGATCTTCCATCAGCCGTTCCATCGCGATGAGTGCGCCCAGCGTGTTGCCACTGCGTGACTGCTGGATCGCCTCATCCCATCGCGTGGCATAGGCCTGGTGCATCGCATCGGCGGTGACTGACGGCTTCTGTGGTGCCACCGAGATCGAGGCGGAGGCCGGCGTGCTGGCCAGTGCGGCCACCAGCAGGGCGGCGAGGGGGAAGATGCGGGGCATGGAGGATCTCCATCCGTGGGAAGAGCATTGAACCCGCTGTAGCCAGGGAGAACAAGCGCGACGCATGGAACTCTGGTATCCGGCAGTACGTTTGGCCTTGGCGGATCCTGCGTTCAGCGTCTATTGTCGGTGCCTCTTCAGACAGCAGGCAGGCAGCGCAGCACGATGGCACGGTGGCAATGGATGGCGGCAGGCGTAGCGTTGGCGACCGTAGTGGCATTGGCCGCAACCTGGTGGGAGACACCGCTGCATACGCTGGCTGAACCGGCGGGTCCGGTTCCAACGCCGCTGGCGTGGACCGCGCAGATCGAACCGCTGGCCGGCGATGGCCACCCGGGTGACCGCGATGGCGCGTCCGCGCAGGCACGTTTCGCCGATCCGTACGCGTTGCTTCGCAGTGCCGATGGCAGCGTCTATTTCACCGATGCCGGCGACAACAACCGGATCCGCCGCCGCTTGCCCGATGGTCGCGTTGAAACGGTGGCCGGGCAGGGCGAGGGGCGCGTTGATGGCCCGGCACTGCAGGCCAGTTTCAATACGCCGTCGGGCATTGCCGCCGACGCGCAGGGCAACCTGTATGTGGCCGACACCGGCAACCATGCCATCCGCCGCATCGGCACCGATGGCCAGGTGACCACGCTGGCCGGTGGCGAACAGGGCCACGCCGATGGCCCTGCCGCGCAGGCACGCTTCGATGCGCCGATGGGCATCGCAGTGGATGCGCAGGGCCAGGTCTACGTGGCCGATACCTTCAATGACCGCATCCGGGTGATCGGTACCGATGGCAACGTGCGCACCCTGGCCGGCGGCGATCGGCCGGGCCTGGCCGATGGCACCGGCGCCGCTGCGCGCTTCGACACGCCGGTGGCGTTGGACTTCGATGCGCAGGGCGCGCTGCTGGTGGCCGACCTGTTCAACAACGCGGTGCGCCGCGTAGGCGCCGACGGCACGGTGAGCACCGTGGTCGCCGCCGGTGGCGTGATCAATGGGCCGCTGTCGCTGGCCACCACGCACGACGGTGTGCTGTACGTGGGCGATCTTGATGGCCGCATCGTGCAGGTGACGCCGCAGGGCCACCAGATCGCGCTGGTCGGCAATGGCCGCCTGCCGCGCCTGGCCCGCCCGAGCGGGTTGGCGCTCGATGCCGATGGCAGCGTCCTGGTGGCCGACGCCGCCAGCTACCGCCTGCATCGCCTGCGCCCGCTGCCGGTGGGCGAACTGCCGGCACCGGCACTGGTCGGCCCGGCTGCCGATGCGGCGTTGCCGGAGACGGGCGGCCGCTGGCCGCTGGCACCGCAGGACGGTTGGCATGAAGTGGTCGGTACGTTGGGTGAGGTGCGCGGCAACTTCACCGGCGAGAGCCGCCACCACCTTCATGGCGGTTTCGACGTGCGCGGTGATGTGGGCCAGACCGTACTGGCGATTGCCGAGGGCAAGATCAGCAGCCCGGTGGCCGCCTGGAACCTGGGTGAGCAGGCCGAGGGCCTGGCGGTGGACCGCCTCAAGTACATCCACATGCGGGTCGGCCGCACCCCGCGCGATGAGCCCTACGATGCGCGCTGGCAGGCGTTGTATGACGAGCAGGGCAAGCTGGAGCGGATGCGCGTGCGCCGCGGCATGCGCATCCACGTCGGCGACCGCCTGGGCAGCATCAACAACCAGGCGCACGTGCACCTGGCCGTGGGTACCGGTGGTTTCGAGACCAATGCCGTGGCGCTGGGCTTCCACAACTACGCCGACCACTTCGCACCGCGCATCACCGATGTGGCGCTGCTGGACGACAACGACCAGCCGATGGCCGCCGGCAGCGATGGCGTGGTAATGGTGGCGCGCCAGGGCCGCGGCGTGCAGATCGTGATCGAGGCCTGGGACCAGGTCGACAACAACCTGCCGCGTCGTCGCCTGGGCATGTACCAGGTGGGCTACCAGATCCTCGATGCCGGCGGACAGCCGCTGCAGGGTTACGAGCAGCCGCGCTGGAACATCGTGTTCAACCGCATGCCGCCGCAGAAGGAAGCGGTGCGCGTGGCCTACGCACCGGACAGCGGTATCACGGTGCATGGCAGTGCGGTGACCCGGTTCCGTTACCTGGCTACCAACACCGTGCGTGATGGCCTGATGGAGACCGGGCGCTGGCAGCCGGCGGCGCTGCCGCCGGGCGAGTACATCGTGCGCGCCAGCGTGCGCGACTACAGCGGTAACGAAGGCGTGGGCCCGCGCGAGATCAGGGTACGGCTGCTGCCATAGCCGCAGCCGGGGCGCCGCAGCGTTCGCGCTCGGCGTCCATGTCTTCCAGCGGCCGCACTTCGATGCTGCCGAAGCGCGCCCATGGGAAGTCGCGGGCGATGCGCATGGCTTCGTCGCGGTCGCGGGCGACGATCAGGTTGAAGCCGGCCAGCAGTTCGCGGGTTTCGGCGAACGGGCCATCCAATACACGGCTGTGGCCATCACGCACGCGCAGGGTCTGCGCGGTGTCGACCGGCTGCAGCTTCTGCGCGGCCAGCAGCGTGCCTTCCGCCTGCAGTTTGTCGGCGTGGGCGAGGCAGTCGCGCATCAGCGCGTTGAATTCTTCGGTGGGCAGCGCCTGCAGCAGGGCAGGCTCGATGTAGATCAGAAGCAGGTACTGCTGCATGGCACGGTCCTGGCGGGGGCGGGGTGCCCATGATGGCGCAGGTTTGCCTGCCGGCATGCTGCAGCGCGAAAAGCCGCCTGCGGCGGGCGATCGGCGAACGGCGGAGCCCCTCCGTGGTGGGGTGGGTTGGTCGCTGAAAGCTCGGGTTCTTGGATTTGGCCGGGTGGGGAGGCAGGGCAGGGGGCGCTGCAAGTACGTCCATGTAAGCTCGGTCGCCGCATCCATGCGGCTCACGCCCCTGCCC
>NZ_JBDJKU010000105.1:0-9150 GCF_039673015.1 Stenotrophomonas sp. TWI1409 | reverse complement strand
CGGCCGGTCAAACCCCAACACCCCGGGCCCCCCCCCCCCCGGGCGCCCCCCACCGGGTTTCAGGGGCCGCGGTGCAGACCGCGGCCCTCTTTTTGGTAGTGCCGGCCGCTGGCCGGCAAATGCACGATGTCTGCCGGAGATCCATGGGGCTGCCGGCCAGCGGCCGGCACTACCAATGCGTTGCACAGCACGCCGTATAGTCGGTCCATGACCACCACCATGCCGGCAGACCTCCCCGCCATCCTGCACACCCTGCGCAGTGCCTGGCAGTCGCAGCGCCCGTCGCTGGACCAGCGCGAGAATGACTTGCGCCGCCTGCGCGAGGCGCTGAAGCCGCGCCTGGATGAAATGGCCCAGGCCATCGCCGAGGACTTCGGCCATCGCGCCCACGTTGAATCGAAGCTGGCCGATGGCATGAGCGTGCTGTCGGCCATCGACCACCTGCGCCGCCACCTGCGGCGCTGGTCGAAGCCGCAGCGCGTATCGGCCGGATGGAAACTGTGGCCGGCGCGCGCGCAGCTGCGGCCGACGCCGCTGGGCGTGGTCGGGGTGATCTCGCCCTGGAACTACCCGGTTACGCTGGCACTGGTGCCGCTGGCCACCGCCATCGCCGCCGGCAACCACGTGTTGCTCAAGCCTTCGGAACACACGCCGCGCACCAGTGCATTCCTGGTCGATCTGCTGGCCAGCGTGTTCCCGCCCGATCGCGTGGCGGTGGTGCAGGGTGGGGCGGATGTGGCGGCGGCGGTGTCATCGCTGCCGCTGGACCATCTGCTGTTCACCGGCTCGACGGCCGTTGGCCGCAAGGTGATGGCCGCGGCGGCCGAGCATCTGGTGCCGGTCACGCTGGAACTGGGCGGCAAGTCGCCGGCCATCGTCTGCCGCGATTTCCCGCTGGACAAAGCCGCTGCGCGGCTGGCTACCGGCAAGTGGTTCAACGCCGGGCAGACCTGCATCGCGCCGGATTACGTGCTGATCGATACCGCGCGCCAGCGCGAGTTCGTGCAGGCGCTGCAGCAGCAGGTACGCGAACGCTACGGCGATTTCAGCAGCGCCGACGATTACACGCGCATCATCAACGAAGGCCAGTACCGGCGCCTGCAAGGCTATCTGGCGCAGGCGCGCGAACGCGGCGTGCCGGTAATTCCGTTGGCGCAGGTGGATGATGCGCGCGCCGACCGCGAGCGTCTGCTGGTGCCCACCGTGGTGCTGGACCCGCCGGACGACCTGGACCTGATGCGCGAGGAGATCTTCGGGCCGATCCTGCCGGTGCGGGCGTACCCGGATCTGGATGCGGCGCTGGCCGACGTGCTGTCCCGCGACCGGCCGCTGGCGCTGTATCCCTTCAGCCATGACCGGGCCACGGTGGAGCGCATCCTCGGCCAGGTGGTGGCCGGTGGGGTGACGGTCAATGACACGCTGCTGCATTTCGCTGCCGATGGCCTGCCGTTCGGCGGGGTGGGGGCCAGCGGCATGGGCGCGTACCACGGCCGGGCCGGGTTTGATGCGATGAGCAAGCGGCTGCCGGTGCTGTGGCAGTCGCGCTGGGCTGCCAGCGACCGGCTGCGGCCGCCGTATTCGAAGATTGCCAGGTTGTTGAAGTTCCTCTTGCGGTGATCGGGTTCCGGTAGTTGCCAACCTTGGTTGGCACACGGTGATTGCTGGCGCCAACCAAGGTTGGCGTCTACCGGGGTATAGGGGCGCCCATCAAGGCCCACCCGGGTAGAATGGCCCCCATGAAGATCGCCTCGTGGAACGTCAATTCGCTCAATGTCCGCCTGCCGCACCTGGAGCAGTGGCTCAAGGAGTTCGGCCCGGACATCGTCGGTATCCAGGAAACCAAGCTGGAGGACCACAAGTTCCCCGATTCGGCGCTGATCGCCGCGGGCTACCGCAGCGTGTTCGCCGGCCAGAAGACCTACAACGGCGTGGCGCTGCTGTCGCGTGAGCCGGCGCAGGACGTGCAGATCGGTATTCCCGGCTTCGAGGACGAGCAGAAGCGCGTCATCGCCGGTACCTTCGGCGACCTGCGGGTGATCAACCTGTACGTGGTCAACGGCCAGGACATCGGCACCGACAAGTACGACTACAAACTGCGCTGGTTGGAGGCGGTGCATGCGTGGATCGCCGAAGAACTGCAGCGGCACCCGAAGCTGATCGTGATGGGCGACTTCAACATCGCCCCGGACGCGCGCGATGTGCACGACCCGGAGGTGTGGAACGAAAACCACATCCTGACCTCCACCTCCGAGCGCGGCGCACTCAACAAGCTGCTGCAGCTGGGCCTGCACGATGGCTTCCGCCTGCACAACGACGAGGCCGGTGTGTTCAGCTGGTGGGATTACCGTGCCGCGGGCTTCCGCCGCAACCTGGGCCTGCGCATCGACCTGACCCTGGTTTCCGACGCGCTGAAGGGCAGTGCGGTGGCCTCGGGCATCGACCGTGAGCCGCGTACCTGGGAGCGCCCGAGCGACCATGCGCCGGCGTGGGTGCAGTTGGGTTGAACGAACGGGGCCCGACGATTGCCGGGCCCGTTCTGAAACGTCTGCCGGCCAGCGGCCGGCACTACCCTCAGATCACCGTATGCTCTTGCGGGTGAACAGGTTGACGATTGCCAGCAGGATCACCGCACCGATCAGCGAGAACAGGAAGGTGCGGATGGTGATCGCTTCGTTGATGCCGCCGCCGAACAGCCAGCCGGAAATCAGCGCGCCGACGATGCCGACCACGATGTTGAGGATGATGCCCTGCTGGGCATCGCGCTTCATGATGATGCTGGCCAGCCAGCCTACGATGCCGCCGACGATCAGCCAAACGATGATGCCCATGATCGAACCTCCGGTGGGGAACTGTGACCAGTTGACGCGCACGGCCGTGAACCCGTCGTGGAATTGCGTGATGGGCGCGTGCGGATGAGCCTGCCAGCCACCCTCGACGGCCCGTGGCGCTTCGGTCCGGTGACGGTCTGGCGGCGCCCGCACGTGCCGGGCCACCGCGGCGAACCGCAGGCGCGGCAGGTGCTGGCGCAGGCGCTGGGCGCCGACCCGGACACGCTGCCGCTGGTCCGCGATGACAAGGGCCGGCCGGAGCTGAGCGGCGCGTTGGCCCACTACGGCACCGGCTGGAGCCACAGCGGCGAGGTGCTGCTGGTGGCGCTGGGCGAGGGCGTGCGGCTGGGCGTGGACCTGGAACTGCTGCGCCCGCGGCCGCGTCTTCTGGAAATCGTGCAGCGCTTCTTCCACCCCGAGGAAGTGGCCTGGCTGGAAAGCCTGGACGAGGCCGGGCGCGAGCACTGGTTCTTCCGCGTGTGGTGCGTCAAGGAGGCCATCCTGAAGGCGCACGGGCAGGGCATCTCGTTCGGCCTGCACCGCCTGCAGTTGGCACCGGGGGCCGATGGCGCCCTGCACCTGCGCTGGTGCGACCCGGAACTGGGCGAGGCCGCGCGCTGGCACCTGCACGAATGGCAGGCCACCGGCCAGTTCCGTGCGGCATTGGCCTGGTATCCACACTGAAGCGGGGAATCAGCGCGCAAAACCGGCGATAATGTCGGCATGAGCGAACACCCACTTCCCGCCAGCGTGGCTGCCACGCTGGAACAGGGCCTGGCCAGCATGGGCCTGGACGCCGCGCTGGCGCCGCCGCTGCTGCGCTACCTGGCCCTGCTGCACCGCTGGAACGGCACCTACAACCTCACCGCCATCCGCGATCCGCAGGAGATGGTTACCCGCCACCTGCTCGATTCGCTGGCGATGCAGCCGTTCGTGGCTGATGGCAGCCTGGCCGACCTCGGTACCGGCCCTGGGTTGCCCGGCATCCCGCTGGCGATCGCCTGCCCGGGCCTGCAGGTCACCCTGGTGGAGAGCAACGGCAAGAAGGCGCGCTTCATGCGCGAGGCCGTGCGCCAGCTCGGTCTGGGCAATGCCCGCGTGGCCGAATCGCGCGCCGAGGCGCTGGACGAAGCTGGCCACTACGACCAGCTGACCGCGCGTGCGATGGACACCCTGGCCGGCATCGTCCGCGTCGGTGGCCATCTGTTGCGCCCCGGCGGCGTGCTGTTGGCCATGAAGGGCGTCTACCCGCATGAAGAGATCGCGGAGCTGCCGGTTGGCTGGCAGGTGCGCGAGGTGACCCCGCTGAGCGTGCCCGGCCTGGCCGGCGAACGCCACCTGGTCACTGTTACAGGTCCCTGATTCCCGTCGCCAGCCCCTTGTGGAACAAGAGGTTGGCGATCCACGATTTCCGCAAGGGCCCGGTTGTACGCATAATGACCGGTCCCAGCACACGTCGACGAGGCACACCCGCATGGCCCGCATCATCGCCATCGCCAACCAGAAGGGTGGCGTCGGCAAGACCACGACCGCCGTCAACCTGGCCGCTTCCCTGGCCAACGCACCCAAGCGCGTGCTGTTGGTCGACCTGGATTCGCAGGGCAACGCGACCATGGGCAGTGGCGTGGACAAGCGCGAGCTGGTCTCCTCCACCTACGATCTGCTGCTGGGCGAGTCCAGCGCCGCCGATGTGCGCGTGCAGACGGCCGAAGGCTACGACCTGCTGCCGGGCAACATCGACCTGACCGCGGCCGAGATCCAGCTGATGGCGCAGAGCGAGCGCGAGCAGCGCCTGAAGCGCGCGCTGGCACCGATCCGCGACGAGTACGACTACATCCTGATCGACTGCCCGCCAGCGCTGTCGCTGCTGACGCTCAACGCGCTGGCCGCCGCCGATTCGGTGATCGTACCGATGCAGTGCGAGTACTACGCACTGGAAGGCCTGAGCGCGCTGGTGGAAACCATCGAAGCGCTGCGTGCCAACCTCAACCCGGCGCTGGAGATCGAAGGCGTGCTGCGCACCATGTTCGACGTGCGCAACAACCTGGCCAACGCGGTCTCGGCCGAGCTCACCGAGCACTTCGGCGACCGCGTGTTCCGCACCATCGTGCCGCGCAACGTGCGCCTGGCCGAGGCACCCAGCCATGGCCAGAGCATCGTCGGCTACGACCGTGCCTCGCGCGGTGGCGTGGCCTACCTGGGCCTGGCCGGCGAGATCATCCGCCGCAACAACGAACGCAACAAGGCCGCCAAGGCCGTGGAGACCGTCTGATGACCAGCAGCAAGCCGGCAGCCAAGAAGCGAGGCCTCGGCCGTGGCCTGGATGCCCTGCTCGGTCCCAAGGGGGCGGTCAGCCAGGTGCAGGCCACCACTGCGGTGATCGAGCCGCTGCCGGGTGAGGTGCTGCGCAAGCTGGCCGTCGGCCAGCTGCAGCCGGGCAAGTACCAGCCGCGCCGCGAGATGGACGAGGGCAAGCTGTCCGAGCTGGCCGACTCGATCAAGTCGCAGGGCGTGATCCAGCCGATCCTGGTGCGCCAGCTGCCGGCGGGCAACTACGAAATCGTCGCCGGTGAACGCCGCTGGCGCGCCTCGCAGCTGGCCGGCCTGGACGAAGTGCCGGTGGTGGTGCGCGAGCTGGAGGACCGCACCGTCATCGCGATGGCGCTGATCGAGAACATCCAGCGCGAAGACCTCAACCCGCTGGAAGAAGCCGAGGCGCTGCAGCGCCTGATCAGCGAATTCACCCTGACCCATGCCGAGGCCGCCGAGGCCGTCGGCCGCTCGCGCGCGGCGGTGTCCAACCTGCTGCGCCTGCTGGAGCTGCCGGTGGCGATCCGCCTGCTGCTGGAAACCCGTCGCCTGGAAATGGGCCACGCCCGCGCGCTGCTGACCCTGGCCCCCGAGCTGGCTGGCAAGCTGGCGCAGGAAGCGGCCGATGAAGGCTGGTCGGTGCGCGAGGTCGAGCGCCGTGCGCAGGCCTTCGCGGCCGGCAAGGTGCCCAGCAACCGCCCGGTCGCCACGCCGAAGGTGCAGCAGGCCGACATCGCCTCGCTGGAAACCGAGCTGTCCGAAGCGCTGGGCGCCAAGGTTGCGATCAATCACGGCCGTGGCGGCAAGGGCAAGCTGATCATCCACTACACCGACCTGGATACCCTGGACGGCGTGCTGGAAAAGCTGCGCACGCGCCAGGGCTGAGCCCGGCGCAGTGACAGGGGGCGCGGCCCGTTCCTGCCGTGTCCCGCGAATGACAGGGAACGTACCGCCGCGCGCGCCGTGGGATGTACTGCCTTCCGGCCCGTGGCCTCATCCAGGGAGCAGGACATGAGCAACGAATACGAGTACGAGGACGTCAGCCCGGACGGTACCCAGATACTGAGGCACCGGCGCGAAAAGGATTTTGTGCTCGCCATCGGCGAAGAGCAGCACATCGAAGCGATCAGCGGCCATATCGAGCGCCATCTCGGACCGATCGCCACGGTCCTGCACGAACTCATTTCCGACCTGGTGCACATTGACGTGCACGTGGTGCCGGCCAATGACCACTGCCCGTACCTGCGCCTGGTCACCTCCGGCATGAGCGACCTGCCGATGACCGTGCCCGCCGACGTGGACGCGGACGTGCCGCGCTACATGGAGCTGATGGTGACCCTGCCGGCCGACTGGCCGATGTCCCAGGACGCCTTCGAGGACGAGCGCAATTACTGGCCGGTGCGCCTGCTGAAGGGCATGGCGCGGTTGCCGCATGAGTACGACACCTGGCTGGGCTTCGGCCACACCATTCCCAACGGCCATCCCAGCGAGCCTTATGCGCCCGGAGCAGGCTTCGACGGTGCCATCGTGCTGATGCCGGTGACTGCTCCGGAGGACTTCGCCACGCTGGAGCTGGAGGATGGCAGGACCATCAGCTTCATGAGCCTGGTTCCGCTGTATCCGGAAGAGATGGACCTGAAGCTGAAGAAGGGCGCCGACGCCCTGCTCGACCGCTTCGATGCGAAGCAGATCAACGATGTGATCGAGCCGGGCCGGGTCAACGTCGCCAGGAAGCGTTTCGGTTTGTTCTGAGACCGGTAACATCAGGGGCCTGAATTTCTGCTTCCGGGCCCCTGCCATGACCATCCTGCTTACCGGCGCTGCCGGCTTCATCGGTGCCTACACCGCCCGCGCGCTGCTGGAGGCGGGCCAGCCGGTGGTCGGCCTGGACAACTTCAACGACTACTACGACCCGCAGATCAAGCGCGACCGCGTGGCCGCGCTGTGCCCGACGCTGGACCTGCGCACCCTGGACCTGACCGACCAGCAGGGCCTGGCTGCGCTGTTCGACGAGGTGAAGCCGACCGCGGTGATCCATCTGGCTGCACAGGCGGGCGTGCGCTATTCGCTGGAAAACCCGCAGGCCTACGTCGACAGCAATCTGGTCGGCTTCGTCAACATGCTCGAGCTGTGCCGCCACCGTGGCGTGCAGCATCTGGTGTATGCGTCGAGCAGCTCGGTCTACGGTGATTCGGCCACGCCGCCGTTCTCCGAGGACCAGCGCGTGGACCAGCCGCGCTCGCTGTATGCGGCGACCAAGGCGGCCAACGAGCTGATGGCCTACACCTACGCGCAGCTGTACGGCCTGCATGCCACCGGCCTGCGCTTCTTCACCGTGTATGGCCCGTGGGGCCGGCCGGACATGGCACCGTTGCTCTTCTCGCGCGCGGTGCTGGCCGGGCGGCCGATCGACGTGTTCAACGAAGGCCGCATGCAGCGCGACTTCACACATGTCTCCGACATCGTGTCCGGTATTCTCGGCGCGCTCGCGCATCCGGCCGATGGTCCGGTACCGCACCGGGTGTTCAACCTCGGCAACCATACGCCGGTCGAGCTGGAGCGCTTCATCAGCGTGATCGAGCAGGCTGCCGGCCGCCCTGCGCAGAAGGTCTACAAGCCGATGCAGCCGGGCGACATGGTGCGCACGATGGCCGATACCCGGCGCGCCCATGACGCATTCGGCTTCGACGCGGTGACCCCGATCGAAGCAGGGTTGCCCCCCGTCGTGCAGTGGTGCCGCGAGTATTTTGGCGACCGCGCCTGAGGAGGGATCCTCACACAGCCGGATTCATCTTCGGATAACCTCGGCTTCGGAGAATGCGCGGTCTTTGTCCCCCTTTGGCCGAGTGCCTTATGAGCCAACCCGAGCTTTCCGTTGTCGTCCCGGTGTTCAACGAACGCGACAATGTCGCCCCGCTGGTTGCCGAAATCACCGCCGCACTGCGTGGACGGCTTCCGTTCGAGATCGTCTACATCGACGACCACTCGCGCGATGACACCCTGGCGGTGCTGCAGGGCCTGAAGTCGACCACCCCGGAACTGCGGGTGCTGCACCATGTGAATCAGAGCGGGCAGAGCACCGCCGTGCGCACCGGCGTCAAGCACGCACGTGCGCCGTGGATCGCGACCCTGGATGGCGACGGGCAGAATGATCCGGCCGACATTCCCAAGCTGCTGGCGGCGCGCGATGCCGCCGAGGCACAGGTGAAGCTGTTCGCCGGCTGGCGCGTCAACCGCCAGGACAGTGGCAGCAAGCGCTGGGCCAGCAAGTGGGCCAACGCCATCCGTGCACGCATGCTGCGCGACGATACGCCCGATACCGGCTGCGGCATCAAGCTGTTCGAGCGCAGCGCGTTCCTCGACCTGCCGTATTTCGACCACATGCACCGCTACCTGCCGGCGCTGATGCAGCGCGCCGGCTGGAAGACCACCAGCGTGCCGGTCAACCACCGCCACCGTACCGCCGGTGTCTCCAAGTACAACAACCTCGGCCGCGCCCTGGTCGGCATCCGTGACCTGCGTGGCGTGGCCTGGCTGATCACCCGCAGCAAGCGCACCGCGGTGGAGGAGCGTTGATGGATCTGGAGCTGCACTGGCTCGACCAGCCGCTGACCTGGTTGTACTGGACCGGCCTGCATGTGACCGGCTGGAAGCTGATCGGCTATACCGGCGCGCTGATGTTCGGGGGCCGCTGGCTGGTCCAGTTCATCGCCTCCAAGCGTGCGGGCAAGCCGGTGATCCCACGCCTGTTCTGGTACATGAGCGTGGTCGGCAGCCTGATGACGCTGAGCTACTTCCTGTTCTCGGCCAAGCAGGACTCGGTGGGCGTGCTGCAGAACCTGTTCCCGGCGTTCACCGCGCTGTACAGCCTGCAGCTGGACATCAAGCACCGGGGCTGGAAGCGGGACAAGGCCAGTCACTGAGGCTGCGGGGTGCGAGCCCCGTGCGCCGGAAAAGGGTCGTAACCCCCCCCGCGCCCCCGGCCCGCCACCCCAGGGGGGGCGCGGGTTCG
>NZ_JBDJKU010000104.1:0-9205 GCF_039673015.1 Stenotrophomonas sp. TWI1409 | reverse complement strand
GATCGCCTGGGGTGTCTTCAAAAGCGGCCGGGACTTCGATCCGGCCATGCTGAAGGTGGGTCAAGCCTGCTTCCAGCAGGCTTGACCACGAACATAGGATCTCGACTCTACGCAGCATTGGGCAGCGCCCTCAATACAGATCCGTCGGATCCACATCCAGCGACCAGCGCACCTTGCGTGCCTCCGGCAGCGCATACAGCTGCGGCACCAGCTGGGCCAGCACGCCATGCAGCGGTGGCCGCTGAAGCGCGGACAGCAACAGCTGCGTGCGCTGGTAACCGGCACGCCGCGGCATCGGCGCCGGCATGGGCCCATAGGCCTCGACCACATTCTGTTCGCCCAGCAACTGCCGCGCCGCCAGCAGGAACGCATTGGCATGCTCGACCTGCTGTGCCTCGGCGCGCATCAGTGCCAGATGCGCGAACGGCGGGAATCCGGCGGCCTGGCGCTGGTTCAATTCGGCCTGCGCGAACGGGTGGTAGCCACCGCTCACCAGGGTTTCCAGCAGCGGATGCCCGGGGTGATGGGTCTGCAGCCAGACCTCGCCGGGATCGCGTGCACGGCCGGCGCGGCCAGCGACCTGGATCAGCTGCTGTGCCAGTTTTTCACTGGCACGGAAGTCCGCGGAGAACAAACCTTCGTCGATGCCCACCACCACCACCAGTGTCAGCTTCGGCAGGTCGTGGCCCTTGGCCAGGATCTGCGTGCCGACCAGGATGCCGGGCTGGTCACCCAGTTTCGCCAGCTGCTGTTCCAGTGCGTCGCGTCGTGAGGTGGTGCCGCGGTCGATGCGCACCACCGGAAAATCGGCGAAGGCGGCGGTGAGGTGCTCTTCCAGGCGTTCGGTACCGATGCCCTGTGGCTGCAGCGCCAGGCTGCCGCAGGCCGGGCATGCCAGCGGCGCCGGTTGCCGCGCACCGCAGTGGTGGCATTGCAGGCGACGGCCGCCACCATGCACGGTCATCGGTGCATCGCAGCGGTTGCAGGGCGCGGTCCAGCCGCAGTCATGGCACAGCAGCACCGGTGCGTAGCCACGGCGGTTCTTGAACACCAGCACCTGCTGGCCCCGCTGCAGATGCTCGCCGATGCCGGCCAGTACGTCGGCCGACAGACCGTCATGCAGCGGCCGTTTGCGCACATCGAGGATGCGCACGCGCGGTGGCCGTGCATCGCCGGCACGCTGCTTCAGGCGCAGGTGGGTGTAGCGCCCAGCGTAGGCGTTTTGCAGGGTTTCCAGCGAGGGCGTGGCACTGCCCAGCAGCACCGGGATGCCCAAGGCCTTGGCCCGCACCAGGGCGAAATCGCGCGCGTGGTAGCGGATGCCGTCCTGCTGCTTGTAGCTGCCGTCATGTTCCTCGTCGATGATCAGCAGACCGGCCTGCGGCAGCGGCGTGAACACTGCCGAGCGGGTGCCGACAATGACGCGTGCTTCACCACGTGAGGCGGCTGCCCAGACGCGAGCGCGCTCGTTATCGTTCAAGCCCGAATGCAGCGCATGCACGGCGATGCCGAGGCGGCCGCGGAAGCGTGCCAGGGTCTGCGGAGTCAGGCCGATTTCCGGCACCAGCACCAGCGCCTGCCTGCCCTGTGCCAGGCAATGGATGATCGCCTGCAGGTAGACCTCGGTCTTGCCGCTGCCGGTCACGCCATCCAGCAGGAAAGGCTGGAAGCCGTCGGCGGCGTTGATCGCAGTCACGGCCTCGGTCTGGTCCGGGTTGAGCGTGGGCCCGGGCAACGGCTGCGCATGCTGCGGTGCCACCGTCATCGCCACGCGCTCGGCCAGTGCACGCTTGGACAGACTGCGTGCGGCGGTGCGCCAGTCCTCCATGCGTTCGCCCAGTACGTCTTCATCCACCACGGCCTCGGCCAGCAGTTCGGCCAGCTGCCGCGGGCGGCTGCCGGCGCGCAGCTTCCCGCGCTGGGCATGGCCTTCGGGTGTCAGTTGCCAGCCCCAGTGATGGGTGTCGGGCAGGGCCTCGCCGTGGCGCAGCGGGCCGGGCAGGGCGGTGCTGAGTACTTCGCCCAACGGCGCGTGGGTGTAGCGCGCCAGCCACTGCAGGCTCTGCCACAGCTCACCCTGCAGCAGCGGCTGCGGGTCGCACCAGGCCAACGCCTGGCGGAGTCCCTGGCCGTCGTCGGTCTGGCCGTGTCCCACCACCACACCGACCAGCTCACGGTTGCCGAACGGCACCTTCAGGCGGCAGCCGACCGCAACCGTGGGGGCCACGCCCTCCGGCGACAGGTAGTCGAACAGGCGGGGCAGGGGGACGGGCAGGGCGACCTGCAGGGTCGGAATCGGTGAAAGCATCGGGCCAGTGTACCGGGCCATGCGCGCGCGAATGGCGGGGTGGGCGGCGGCGGGACGGCGCCCGTTGAATCATAAATGTCACCTAAATATCGGTGTCCATTGGAGATTCAGTCTTATCCACATGTTCTGTGGATAACGCTGTGCGTTACCGGTCGGCGGGCGCGCAGGAGGCCGATGGCGACGGCCTCACGCTCCGGTTGGTCAAAAAATCGCCATACTTTAAAATCCATCAAAATCAATTACTTAAGTGTGAAACAATGCTGAAACAGAGTGAATTCAGCTGGATGCCACAGTTTCCTGCGCAGGCAGCGTGGTGCTGTGCACAACCTGCAGCACGAAGTGCCTGTGGGCGCAAGTCCTACGGGCGCCGATGGCCTGCCGCTATCATGCGGGCAGACCTTTGGAGTGATCGATGACGGCTGTGCCCGCCCCTGTTTCCTCGACCGCGGCCGGTGCGCTGTCGGCGTTCCTGCGAGGTGTTGAACGCCGCGCCCTGGTGGTGGCTGAACTGCAGTGCGGCGATGCTGCCCGGGCCGAACAGACACTGGTGGCGGTGATGCGCGCGTTTGCGGCGGTCGCCAGTGACCTGCCGATGGCGCAGTGGCCAACCCGCTTCTGGACCCTGCTGGGCCAGCGCCAGGCGCTGCGTGAGCCGGTGGGCGGCCAGTGGGAGCCGCCGCTTGCCGCCTTGGGCCAGATGGGACCGTTGCCGCGCCTGGCGCTGTTGCTGCGGGTGGGCGGCAGCCTGGATGAAGGTATCGCCACGCGCGTGCTCGACCAGGACGAAGCCGGCTACCAGCAGCTGCTGGCCGATGCCTGCCCGCGTGACGCGCACGGCCAGCCCGACGCCTCGGCCTGGCGCCAGCTGGCCGAACAGGTGCAGCTGCGCATCCGCGATCTGCCCGTCAAACGCCTGCAGCAGCTGCAACAGCCGGCCGCACCGACGAACAGCAGTGAAGCGCCGACCTCCAGCTGGCGCACCCCGCAGCGCGACGAGCGGGCTGCAGCCACTGGCAAGCGCCGCCGCGCCAATGCCAAGCCGCGCTGGCGCGGTCCGTTGATCCTGCTGATAACCGTGGTGGTACTGCTGGCCGCCGCGCTGGGCTGGCGCCATTGGCAGGGACATTCGTTCGGCAGCGACGCACCGCTGCCGGAAGGCGTGGTTGGTGAGTCGGGTCCCGTCACGGTGGAAGCACTGCCGCCGAGCAAGGTCAATGCCACGCCGGACGCGACCCCAGCGCAGGCGACGGACGACGCCACGATGCTGGCCGACAGCGACTATCCGCTGGTGGCCGATGCCGATCTGTATGCATGGACCGCCGCGGGCGGCCCGCTGCCGGTGGACGAGTCGCAATCCAAGCCGAGCCGGCCGGAGCCGGCCAGCGCCACGCTGGAAACCGCTGCTGCCGATGAATAAGACCGTATTCGCCAGCCTGCTGCTGGCCCTGCCGTTGTCGCTGTCCGCCGCGCCGCAGACCTTGAACGTGCCGCTGCCGCCGCCAGTGCCGGGCAGTTCACCGGCGGCCCCGGCCACCACAGGTACGACGCCCGCTACGTTCGCCCAGCTCGATGCCCAGCAGCAGCGCCAGCGCCGCGCCGACTACGCCGCATGGCGGGCATTGCCGGAGGGCGAGCGTGAGCGGATCCGTCAGGCCGCTGCGCGATTCAATGCGTTGCCGGCCGACCAGCAGCAGCGCCTGCGGCAGCAGTTCCAGGCGCAGGACCAGGCCTTCCGCGAAGGCTGGCGGCTGGGCCCGCAGCTGGGCCTGGAGTTCCCCAAGCTGCACGGCCTGTTCGGCTTCGTGCCGCCGGAACAGCGCGAGGCCGCGCTGGCCGTGCTGCGCCAGCTCAGCCCGGCGCAGCTGGCCCAACTGACCCTGGTGGCACAGCGCACGCCACCGCAGGAGCGCGACAAGGTCCGCGGCGCGTTCCTCGCGGTGCCGCCGGCCGAGCGCGATACCTGGCTCAAGCGCCAGGCCGGGCAGTAGAAAGAAAAGGGGACGGAGGGGATTAAGTCGTATTCGGCACAGTCGGGCTTGAAACGACTTAATCCCCTCCGTCCCCTTTTTCTGTTCGTAACGCGATCGCAACGCGTGATGCCGGGGCCTGCCGGAACCCAGCATTCACGCCATGTCATGGGAATGCGTGCGCTGCGCGCGTAAGATGGCGGCCCGCAACCCGGTGCCTGTGCCCTTCGCGCGCAACCGTAGTTCGCGTCAAGCACCTTATGTCTACTGCAACCTCCACGCCGCGCTTCAGCAAGGAAGTCGGCGCTACCGGTCTGCTCGCCCTGCCGCTTGTGCTCGGGCATGTGTCCACCGGTCTGATCTCCTTCGTCGACAATGTCATTGCCGGCCACCACGCCACGGCGACCCTGGCCGCGGTGACCATCGGCACCGCCCTGCTGTGGCTGCCGATGCTGATCCCGATCGGCACCCTGATCTCACTCACCGCCTCGGTGTCGCAGCTGCATGGCGCTGGCCGCGAGCGCGAGATCGGCCCGCTGTTCCGCCAGGCACTGTGGCTGGCGCTGGGCCTGGGCCTGATCATGTTCACCTTCCTCACCGTGGTGCCGCCGCTGCTGCCTGCGTTCGGCATCGCACCGGACATCGTGCCGGGGGCCACCGCGTTCCTGCACGCGGTGCGCTGGGGCGGACCTGCGCTGACCCTGTACTTCTGCATGCGCTATCTCAGCGAGGGCATGCACTGGACGCTGCCGACCATGCTGCTCGGCTTCGGTGGCCTGCTGGTGCTGGCACCGATGGGCTACGTGCTGGCCAACGGCAAGCTCGGCTTCCCGGAAATGGGCGCCGAGGGCCTGGGCATCGCCTCGGCGGTGATGATGTGGCTGCAGGCGATCGCCTTCGCCACCTACCTGTGGTTCACCAAGCGCTTTGCCCACCTGCAGCTGTTCTCGCACTTCGAAGGACCGCGCTGGAAGGCGATCTGGGACCTGCTGCGCACCGGCCTGCCGATCGGCATCACCGTGCTGATGGAGGGCGGCCTGTTCATCGTCACCGCGCTGCTGATCGGCCGCCTTGGTGCCAATGAAGCGGCCGCGCACCAGATCGCGATCAACGTCGCCCAGCTGTGCTTCATGATCCCGATGGGCGTGGCCGAGGCCACCACCGTGCGCGTCGGCCATGCGGTCGGCCGTGGCGATGGCTTCGGCGTGCAGCGCGCGGCCTGGGCCGGCTACGCGATCATCATGGGCACGCAGACCCTGTCGGCGGCGGTGCTGCTGTTCGGCCACGATGCCATCGTCGGTGTCTACACCAACGACCTGGCGGTGGCCGGCCTGGCCTCCACCCTGCTGCTGTACGCGGCCACCTTCCAGTTCCCGGATGGCATCCAGGTGCTGTCGGCCGGCGCGCTGCGCGGGCTGAAGGACACCCGCGTGCCGATGTTCATCGCCATGTTCGCGTACTGGGGCCTGGGCATGCCGCTCGGCGCCGGGCTCGGCCTGGGGCTGGGCATGGGCCCGCAGGGCATGTGGATCGGCCTGATCGTCGGCCTGACCGCCGCCGCCATCCTGATGGGCTGGCGCCTGCGTCGCAGCAGCCTGCGCATCGGCCAGTCGGCACTGTCCTGATCCGCCCCGCCCGCCGCGATGACCCGTGGCGGGCGATCCCCTGACTTGTGTCCGATGCCGCATCACACGGCACCGGCTATGCTGGCACCACGGCAAGAAGCCATCCGGAGCGTTCCATGAATCAACCCGTGCCCCCGCTGCCCCCGGCGCGTCGCAACCCCGTCGCCAGTTTCTTCATCGGGCTGTGGGACGTCATGAACTTCACCCGCCGGTTGATCCTCAACCTGGTGTTCTTCGGCCTGCTGTTCCTGCTGCTGGTGATGTTCGTCATCGCCGCCGGCATGGGCGCCGGTGCCAGCAAATCGCTGCAGGACCGCACTACCCTGGTGATCGCGCCGGAAGGCCGCCTGGTCGAGCAGTTCAGCGCTGACCCGGTCAGCCGCGCACTGGCCAAAGCGGTGGGCGACAACGGTGCCGAAGAGATCCAGCTGCGCGACCTGCTGCGGGTGATCGAGTCGGCCAAGGAAGACAAGAAGATCGAGCGCGTGGTGCTGGAGCTGGACAAGCTGCAGCCGTCGGGCTTCGCTTCGCTGCGTGAAGTGGCCGCGGCACTGCAGGACCTGCGTGCGTCCGGCAAGCAGCTGGTGGCCTACAGCGAGAGCATGGGCCAGTCGCAGTACCTGCTGGCCGCACAGGCCGACGAGGTCTACCTGGACCCGATGGGGTCGGTGGTGCTCGAGGGCCTGGGCCGCTACCGCCAGTACTTCCGCACTGGCCTGCAGGACAAGCTGGGCGTGGACGTGCACCTGTTCAAGGTGGGCGAGTACAAGTCCGCCGCCGAACCCTACGTGCTCGACGCCGCTTCGCCGGCCTCCAAGGAAGCCGACCTGTTCTGGATGAACGACGTGTGGCAGCGCTACCTGGGCGACATCGCCAAGGCCCGCCGCCTGGATCCAGCACAGCTGGCCGCCGGCATCGACACGCTGCCGGAAGGCATCGCCGCCGCCGGTGGTGACCTGGCCAAGTTCGCCCTGCAGCAGAAGCTGGTGACGTCGCTGAAGACCCGCGAGGAATTCGAGGATCTGATGATCGAGCGCGGCGTGGCCGACGAAGATGCCGACGGTGGTTTCCGCAACGTCGACTTCGGCAGCTACCTGGGCCAGCTCGATGCGCGCCGCAACCCGGTGGACTCGCGTCCGCAGGTGGCGGTGGTGGTGGCCGCCGGCGAAATCAGCGGTGGCGACCTGCCGGCCGGCCGCATCGGTGGCGAATCGACCTCGGCGCTGCTGCGTGCCGCGCGTGACGACGAGAACGTGAAGGCCGTGGTGCTGCGCGTGGATTCGCCGGGTGGTGAAGTGTTCGCCTCCGAGCAGATCCGCCGCGAGGTGGTGGCCCTGCAGGCCGCCGGCAAGCCGGTGGTGGTGTCGATGGGTGACCTGGCCGCCTCCGGTGGCTACTGGATCAGCATGAATGCCGACCGCATCTATGCCGACCCGTCGACCATCACCGGTTCGATCGGCATCTTCGGCATGGTGCCGAACTTCAGCCGCGCGCTGGACAAGATCGGCGTGCACACCGATGGTGTCGGCACCACCCGTTTCGCCGGTGCCTTCGATGTCACCCGTCCGATGGATCCGGCTGTGGGCCAGGTCATCCAGACGGTGATCAACAAGGGTTACGCCGACTTCACCGGTCGCGTCGCCGACGCCCGCAAGAAGCCGGTCGAGGCCGTCGACGAAGTGGCCCGTGGACGCGTGTGGAGCGGTGCGCAGGCCAAGGAACGTGGCCTGGTCGATGCCTTCGGTGGCCTGAAGGATGCGGTGGCCGATGCCGCCAGCCGCGCCAAGCTGGGCAAGGCTGATGCCTACCGCGTGCGTTACATCGAGAAGGCGGCAACGCCGTTCGCGCAGTTCGTCAGCGGTTTCGCCGGCAGCCGTGCAGGTGCCTGGATGCTGTCCGACTCGGGCATGGCGCGGATGGTGCTGGCGCGCACGATGCCGGAAGTGGATACGCAGCTGCGCTTTGTCGAGAACGCGGCCCGCGAGAAGGGCAACGGCACGCCGGTGAAGGCGCTGGCGTACTGCTTCTGCGGGTTCTGATCGGAAGCCATCCACGCACGGCGTGGATCTACTGGAAGCGCCCGGCCTCGGCCGGGCGTTTTCGTCTGCGGGGTTACTGCGTCGCGTCGGCCTCGGCCTTGCGCTCACGCGCGGCGGCATCGTCCACGGTCTTCTGCACGCCCTTGGCGCGGTCCAGCGGTTCGTTGATTGCGCGCGACATCGCCCGGGGCACCGGTGGCTTTTCCGGGTTCGGCGCCGGTGGGCGCTGGCAGCCCGCCAGCAGCGCGGTGGCCAGCAGGGACGTGAACAGGATCAGGATGCGCATGGCGGCACTCCGTGATGGGCGTGCGGGCAGTGTCGCATCCTCGGCAGGGGGCGGCCGTGAGCGCGTATCCTTGCCGCATCGAAACACAGCGGGCGCGGCCCGGGAGAACACATGACCCAGCAACGGTGGCGCCTGGACGGCCAGACCGCCCTGATCACCGGCGCCAGCGCCGGCATCGGCCTGGCCATCGCGCATGAACTGGCTGGCTTCGGCGCCGATCTGATGATCGTCGGCCGTGATATCGACATGCTGGAGACCGCGCGCGACGAACTGCTGGACGTGTATCCGCAGATGCAGGTGCATGCGCTGGCCGCCGATGTCTCCGACGACGAGGACCGCCGCCAGATCCTGGACTGGGTGGAGGATCATAGTGATGGCCTGCACATCCTGGTCAACAACGCCGGCGGCAATGTCACCAAGGCGGCCACGGAGTATTCCGAGGACGAATGGCGGAAGATCTTCGAGACCAACCTGTTCTCGGCCTTCGAGCTGTCGCGCTATGCACATCCGTTGCTGGCACGCCACGCGTCGTCATCCATCGTCAACGTCGGCAGCGTGTCCGGCCTGACCCATGTGCGCAGCGGCGTGGTCTACGGCATGACCAAGGCGGCGATGCATCAGATGACCCGCAACCTGGCCGTCGAGTGGGCCGAGGATGGCATCCGGGTCAACGCGGTGGCGCCGTGGTACATCCGCACGCGGCGCACGTCCGGTCCGTTGGCGGACCCGGACTACTACGAGGAAGTGATCAACCGCACGCCAATGCGCCGCATTGGTGAACCGGAGGAAGTGGCCGCAGCCGTGGGCTTCCTGTGCCTGCCTGCGGCCAGCTATGTGACCGGCGAGTGCATCGCGGTGGACGGCGGTTTCCTGCGCTACGGGTTCTGATCTTTCAGCAGGTAGTGCCGGGGGGGGGCGGGGGGCAGCGACCCCACGAAAAAGAAAGGGTTGGGGGGCACAGGCCGGGGCGCCCCCCCCGC
>NZ_JBDJKU010000103.1:0-9323 GCF_039673015.1 Stenotrophomonas sp. TWI1409 | reverse complement strand
CCCCCACCTCCTTTTCGGTGCGGGGTCAACCGGGCCGCGCCCCCCCCCCCCCCCCCACTACCAGGTCAACGGCCCAGCGCGCGGCGGATCTCCTCCAGCGCGCTGGGATCATCCAGCGTCGACAGGTCACCCGGGTCGCGCTGCTCGGCCAACGCCTGCAGCGAGCGCCGCAGCAGCTTGCCGGATCGGGTCTTGGGCAAGGCATTGACCACGTGCACATGCGCCGGGCGCGCAACCGCACCAAGCGAAGTCGTCACCGTCGCCATCATCTCGGCCACCACCGGCGCCGGATCCTCGCCATCCAGCCCCTGCTTGAGAGTGACGAACACCAGTGGCACCTGCCCCTTCAGTTCGTCCTTGACCCCGATCACCGCCGCCTCGGCCACGCGCGGATGACTGGAAATGGCCTCCTCGATCTCGCGCGTGCCCAGGCGGTGCCCGGCCACGTTGATCACATCGTCGGTACGGCCGAGGATGAAGGTGTAGCCATCGTCGTCACGGATCGCCCAGTCCAGCGAGCTGTACAGCAGCTCCTTGAAGTGGCTGAAGTAGCTCTGCAGGAAACGGCTGTCGTCGTTCCACACCGTGCTCATGCAGCCCGGCGGCAGCGGCGGCGACACCACCAGCACGCCCTTCTGCCCCGGTGCCACTTCCTCGCCGGTGTTCTCGTCGATCACCTTCATCCGGTAGCCGAGATTGGGGAACCCGGGCGAGCCGAAACGCACCGGCTTCATCTCCAGGCCCGGCAGCAGGGTCAGTGCCGGCCAGCCGGTTTCGGTCTGCCAGTAGTTGTCGATGATCGGCTTGCCGAGCGCTTCGCTGATCCAGTGCGCGGTCGGTTCGTCCAGCGGCTCGCCGGCCAGGAACAGGTACTTCAGCGCGCCCAGGTCGTGGCGATGGATGAAGTCCGCGTCGTGCTTCTTCAGCACGCGGATGGCGGTGGGCGACGAGAACATCGTGCGCACGTTGTACTGCTCGCACAGCGCCCACCAGATGCCCGGGTCCGGATTCGTCGGCAGCCCTTCGTAGAGCAGCGAGGTACAGCCGCCGATCAGCGGGCCGTACACGTTGTAGGAATGGCCGACCGCCCAGCCGACGTCGGAGGTGGAGAACATCACCTGGCCCGGCCTGCAGTCGAACACCGTTTCCATCGACTGTGCCATCGCCACCGCATAGCCCCCCACATCGCGCTGCACGCCCTTCGGCTTGCCGGTGGTGCCGGAGGTATACAGCAGATAGCTCGGCTCGCTCGCTTCCAGCCACTGCACCGGCACGTCGACTTCACCGATCTGCGCACGCAGCTCGGCGTAGTCCACATCGCGGCCCGGCACGCGTGGTTCGGCGGCATCCAGCCCACGCGACACGATCAGCACGTGCGGCGGTGGCGACGTGGCTTCGGCGCAGGCTGCATCGACCATCGGCTTGTACGGAATCAGCTTGCCACCGCGCATGCCGGCATCGGCGGCGATCAGCAGCTTGGGCTTGGCATCGTCGATGCGCAGCGCCAGGTTGTGCGCGGCAAAGCCACCGAACACGACCGAATGCACGGCGCCGATGCGCGCACAGGCGAGCATCGCGAATACCGCCTCGGCCATGTTCGGCATGTAGATCACCACGCGATCGCCGTGGCCGACACCCAGGTGCTTGAGCACGGCGGCGAAGTCATTCACCTCGCGATACAGCTGGCGGTAGGTGATCTCGCGGGTGCTGTTGGTCTCGGTGGAAATGGCAACCAGTGCGAGCTGGTCGGCGCGCTCGGCCAGGTGGCGGTCGACGGCGTTGTAGCAGAGATTGGTTTCACCACCGACGAACCAGCGCCGGAACGGCGGGTTGCTGTAGTCGAGCACCTGCTGCGGCGGTTTGTGCCAATGGATGCGCTTGGCTTCCTCGCCCCAGAAGGCCTCCGGCTCGTCGATCGAGCGACGGTAGGTTTCCTCGTAGTTCATGACGCAGCCCTCCCAGACAAAGTCATGGGTTCGAGGATAGTCCGGTGCTGCCGCGCGGGCCGCCCTACCTTGGTAGGGGGTGGGGTTTTGTTCTGCAGGGCTTGCAGCCCTGCACCTGCAGAATCAACGTCAACGTCAACGTCAACGTCAAAAGCGGGGCCATTGAGGGATGGCGGGGTGGGTCCGGTTGCGGGGGGCGCCGTAAATCCGTCCATGGAGGCTCGGTCGCCGCGTCCATGCGGCTCACGCCCCCGCAACCGGACCCACCCCGCCTTCGACAGTTTCCTGCGATCTGTCGGAAAGGCGTATTGCTCTGGTAGATGTCGACCTTGGTCGACTGCTCTGGTGGGTGTCGACCTTGGTCGACACGGTAGATCCACGCCATGCGTGGATGATTCATTCGATATCTGACAGAGAAATCGTGTCGACCAAGGTCGACACCTACCAACTGCCGCGCGGAACAACGGCCGTGGTTGCCAACAGCCGCGGGAATCTGTCGAAGGTGGGACGGTGTCGGAGTGCGGGGTGTCAGCCGCATGGATGCGGCTGCCAAGCCTACAGGGACGTACTTGCGGCGTCCCCGCACTCCGACACCGTCCCGCCAACCCACGGATAGCCCGCTTCTGACGTTGACGTTGATTCTGCGGGTGCAGGGCTGCAAGCCCTGCCGAACCCCTAGACAAGCCCTGCCGAACCCCTAGAACGGAGTCGCGGACTCGAACGCGAGCGCTTCGCCCGTCACCGGATGGGTGAACCGCAGGCTGCGCGCATGCAGATGCACACGCTGCGCCGGCGCGGCGTCATACAGCACATCGCCAACGATGGGATGGCCGAGACTGGCCATGTGCAGGCGCAGCTGATGGCTGCGGCCAGTGATCGGTTCCAACGCCACGCGGGTGCGCTGCGCTTCAACATCACGTGCCATTACGTGCCAACGTGTCAGCGCCGGTTTGCCGCGTTCGTGATCGACCATCTGCTTCGGCCGGTTCGGCCAGTCCACGATCAGTGGCAGGTCCACCTCGCCAGCATCGCCTTCAAGCAGCCCCTCCACGATCGCTTCGTAACGCTTGCCAACCTGGCGCTGCTCGAACTGCATCGACAACGCCACCTGCATCTCCTTGCCGCGCGCATGCAGCAGCAGGCCGGAGGTCACCTGGTCCAGGCGATGCACGGTCAATGCATCCGGGTACAGCGCCTGCAGGCGCGCGACCACGCAGTCCTGGTTCTCGGCGCTGCGGCCAGGCACGGACAGCAGGCCGGCCGGCTTCTCGGCCACCAGCAGCGCGTCGTCGATGTAATGCAGGTGGATCATCAGTTCCTGTATTCCTCAAACAGAAACGGGGAAGCCTGAGCTTCCCCGTTGCTGCGTACCGACCAGCGGTCGGTACCTACCTTGATGGAAGACGTACCGGCTCGCGCCGGTACCGCCTGCATCAGCCCAGCAGGTGGGCGACGCCGGCGCGCTCTTCTTCCAGCTCGGCCAGGGTCTTGTCGATGTACTTCTGGCTGAAGTCGTCGATCGGCAGATCCTTGACCAGGGTGTACTTGCCGTTCTCGGTGGTCACGGCGAAGCCGAAGATCACGCCTTCCGGAATGCCGTAGGAACCGTCGGACGGCACGCCCATGGTGACCCACTTGCCGTTGCTGCCCAGCACCCAGTCACGCACGTGGTCGATGGCTGCGTTGGCGGCCGAAGCAGCCGAGGACGAGCCACGGGCTTCGATGATCGCCGCGCCGCGCTTGCCGACGGTCGGGATGAAGGTGTTGGCGTTCCACTCCTGGTCGTTGATCGCATCGGCGATCGACGCACCATCAGCGGTGGCGAAACGGTAGTCCGGGTACATGGTCGGGCTGTGGTTGCCCCACACCACCAGCTTCTCCATGCCACCGACCGGCTTGCCGAGCTTGGTCGACAGCTGGCTCAGCGCGCGGTTGTGGTCCAGGCGCAGCATGGCGGTGAAGTTCTCCGGCTTCAGGTCCGGGGCCGACTTCATCGCGATGTAGGCGTTGGTGTTGGCCGGGTTACCGACCACCAGCACCTTCACGTCACGGCTGGCGACCTTGTTCAGCGCCGCGCCTTGGGCGGTGAAGATCTTGGCGTTTTCCAGCAGCAGGTCCTTGCGCTCCATGCCCGGGCCACGCGGACGCGCGCCGACCAGCAGGGCGATGTCGGCGTCCTTGAACGCGACTTCGGCGTCATCGGTGCCGACCATGCCGGCCAGCAGCGGGAAGGCGCAGTCTTCCAGCTCCATCATCACGCCCTTCAGGGCGGCCTGGGCCTTGTCCACCGGCAGTTCCAGCAGCTGCAGGATGACCGGCTGGTCCTTGCCCAGCATTTCGCCGGAGGCGATGCGGAACAGCAGGGCATAACCGATCTGGCCGGCGGCGCCGGTCACGGCAACACGAACGGGTGCTTTCATGGGGGTTTCCTCTTGCTTGCAAGCGTTTGATGGGACGCCGCGGGCGTGGCCACGCAGGCCTGACGGGCGGCAGGGAACAGGGAAACGGCCACCCGAGGGTGGCCGTTTCGAAGGGGGATCAGGCGGCGAGGTGCTTGTTCCACTCCGCGACGCGCTCGGCCTGGGCGGCCAGCACGGCGTCGACGTCGCCTTCCAGGGTGATCGAATGGATCACGTCGCCCTGCTTGACCGAATCGACGATGGCCTGGCCTTCCAGGACCTTGCCGAAGACGGTGTGGCGGCCGTCCAGCCAGTCGGTCTTGATGTGGGTGATGAAGAACTGGCTGCCGTTGGTGTTCGGGCCGGCGTTGGCCATCGACAGCGAGCCGACCTCGTGCTTCACGCCATTCTTCTCGTCTTCGAACTTGTAGCCCGGGCCGCCGGTGCCACGACCTTGCGGGCAGCCGCCCTGGATCATGAAGTCGGCGATCACGCGGTGGAAGATCAGGCCGTCATAGAAACCGTGCTTGACCAGGTTCACGAAGTTGGCCACGGTCAGCGGCGCCTTGTCGGCGAACAGCTCGACCTTGATCGGGCCCTGGGTGGTGTCGAAAGTGGCGATGAGGGACATGAAGATCCTTGATGCAGAGGGGAACGCGTCTAGCCACCTAGTTTACACCTGCCTCGTGGCGGCGGCGGCTTCGACCATGGGCGCAGATCCGGGCTTCAGCCACGGGACGGGGGGCCCCGCGGTGCAGGCCAGGCGGCCTCGACCGGCGCCACGGCCTCCCAGCTGAATGGGCCCCATGACGGGTGTGAAATCCACCTTTTCGCGAATCGTCAAGTTCGACGTATAATGTTGGACTTCTTTTTCCAAATCCGGCGCCGACTGGCCCCCTTTCGTATGTCCATCGAAAATCTTCGCAACATCGCCATCGTCGCCCACGTCGACCATGGCAAGACCACCCTGGTCGACCAGCTGCTGAAGCAGTCCGGCACCCTGTCCGAGCGTACCGTCCTCGCCGAGCGCGTGATGGACAGCAACGACCAGGAAAAGGAACGCGGCATCACCATCCTGGCCAAGAACACCGCCATCACCTGGGAAGACAAGAAGACCGGCATCAAGAACCGGATCAACATCGTCGACACCCCCGGCCACGCCGACTTCGGTGGTGAGGTCGAGCGCGTGCTGTCGATGGTCGATACCGTGCTGATCCTGGTCGACGCGATGGACGGCCCGATGCCGCAGACCCGCTTCGTGACCCAGAAGGCCTTCGCGATGGGCTTCAAGCCGATCGTCGTGGTCAACAAGGTCGACCGTCCGGGCGCCCGTCCGGAATGGGTGATCGACCAGGTCTTCGACCTGTTCGACAAGCTCGGCGCCACCAACGAGCAGCTGGACTTCCCGATCGTCTACGCCTCCGGCCTGAACGGCTATGCCGGCCTGGAAGACACCGTGCGCGACGGCGACATGACCCCGCTGTACGAAGCGATCATGCAGCACGCGCCGCGTCCGGAAGTGGACCCGGAAGGCCCGTTCCAGATGCGCATCAGCCAGCTGGACTACAACAACTTCGTGGGCGTGATCGGCATCGGCCGCATCCAGCGCGGCACCCTGAAGAAGAACATGCAGGTCGCGGTCATCGACCGTGAAGGCAAGAAGCGCAACGGCAAGGTGCTGCAGGTGCTGGGCTTCATGGGCCTGGAGCGCATCGAGCAGGATACCGCCGAGGCCGGCGACATCGTGGCCATCTCCGGCATCCAGGAGCTGACCATCTCCGACACCATCTGCGCACCGGACTTCCCGGAAGCGCTGCCGGCGCTGACCGTCGACGAGCCGACCATCTCGATGACCTTCCAGGTCAACAACTCGCCGTTCGCCGGCAACAAGGACCTGTCCGGTGGCAAGTTCCTGACCAGCCGCCAGATCAAGGACCGCCTGGACCGTGAAAAGGTCCACAACGTGGCCCTGAAGGTCGAGCAGCTGGAAGACGCCGACAAGTTCCTGGTCTCCGGCCGTGGCGAACTGCACCTGTCGGTGCTGATCGAGAACATGCGTCGCGAAGGCTACGAGCTGGCCGTGTCGCGCCCGGAAGTGATCATCAAGGAGATCGACGGCCAGATGATGGAGCCGATCGAGCAGCTGGTGGTGGACATCGAAGAAATCCACCAGGGCGGCGTGATGGAAAAGCTGGGCACCCGCAAGGGCCAGCTGAAGAACATGGAATCGGACGGCAAGGGCCGTGTGCGTCTGGAGTACTCGATCCCGGCCCGTGGCCTGATCGGCTTCCAGAACGAGTTCAAGACCCTGACCCAGGGTTCGGGCCTGCTGTTCCACGTGTTCGACCACTACGGTCCGAAGGAACAGGGCGCGATCGCCAAGCGCATCAACGGCGTGATGATCGCCAATGCGCCGGGCACCACGCCGGCCTACTCGCTGGGCCCGCTGCAGGAGCGCGGCAAGCTGTTCGCTGCTGAAGGTGACAACGTGTATGAAGGTCAGCTGGTCGGCATCCACTCCAAGGACAACGACCTGACCGTCAACGCGATCAAGACCAAGCCACTGACCAACATGCGCGCTTCGGGCAAGGACGATGCGATCCAGCTGACCCCGGCGATCAAGTACTCGCTGGAACAGGCCCTGGACTTCATCGAAGACGACGAGCTGGTCGAGATCACCCCGAAGGAGATCCGTCTGCGCAAGAAGTTCCTGACCGAAAGCGACCGCAAGAAGGCTTCGCGCGGCGGCTGAGCCAGCACCCCGTGAACCAGAGCGGCTACAACCCGGATCCACACCGGCATCCGGGTCTCCATGTCATCGCCCTGCTCGAAGCGAGCAAGGCTATGCTGGCGCTGTTGGCCGCCACCGGGCTGGAAGTGCTCGGACCGCAGCCGCTACGGCACGGCATCATGGCCCTGATCCGGCGTTTCAGCCTGGATCCGGACCATGGCACCCTGCCCTCGCTGCTGCACATGATCAGCCCCGACGCGGTCCACCTGGCCGCGGCGGGGATGATCGGCTACGGCCTGCTGCACCTGGTCGAAGCCTGGGGCCTGTGGCGGGCCAAGGCCTGGGCCTCCTGGCTGGGCTGCCTGACCGCCGCCCTGTATCTGCCTTTCGACATCTTCGCGATCATCCGCCACCCCGGCTGGCCGTCGTGGACGATCCTGGCGATCAACCTGATCGTGGTCTACGTGCTCGCCCGCGACCTGCGCAAGCGCCACCGCTGAGCACCGGCTACACTGGGGATTGGAGCCGACCAAGCCGCCCCATGCGCCCGTCCTTGCCGCCTCTGCTGACCTGCCTGCTCGCCGCGCTGCCGGCGCTGCTTTCGGCTGGCTGCAGCCCGGCCACGCCCAGCGCGCATGCGGCCGAACCTGCGAGCCGCAACGTGCCGTTCCCGTACGCCGAAACCGATGTCGCCGACCTGCAGGCGCGGATGACCGCCGGGGAACTGGACAGCACCACCCTGACCCAGGCCTACCTGCAGCGCATCGCCGCGCTGGACCGCACCGGGCCGCGCCTGCGCGCGGTGATCGAGCTCAACCCCGATGCCCTGAAGGAAGCCGCCGCGCGCGACCGCGAACGCCGTGACGGCCGCCTGCGCGGCCCGCTGCATGGCATCCCGCTGCTGTTGAAGGACAACATCAACGCCGCGCCGATGGCCACCAGTGCGGGTTCGCTGGCCCTGCAGGGCTTCCGCCCGGATGACGCCTACCTGGTGCGCCGGCTGCGCGACGCCGGTGCGGTGGTGCTGGGCAAGACCAACCTCAGCGAATGGGCCAACTTCCGCGGCAATGATTCGATCTCCGGCTGGAGCGCGCGTGGCGGCCAGACCCGCAACCCCTATCGCATCAGCCATTCGCCGTGTGGTTCCAGCAGCGGCAGCGCGGTGGCCGTGGCCGCCAACCTGGCCAGCGTGGCGATCGGCACCGAAACCGACGGCAGCATCGTCTGCCCGGCGGCGATCAACGGCGTGGTCGGCCTGAAGCCGACCGTCGGCCTGGTCAGCCGCGACGGCATCATCCCGATTTCCTTCAGCCAGGACACTGCCGGGCCGATGGCACGCAGCGTCGCCGACGCTGCAGCCGTGCTGACCGCGATCGCCGGCCGCGATGATGCCGACCCGGCCACCGCGACCATGCCCGGCCGCGCGGTCTACGACTACACCGCGCGACTGGACCCGCAGGGCCTGCGCGGCAAGCGCATCGGTCTGCTGCAGACACCGCTGCTGAAGTACCGTGGCATGCCGCCACTGATCGAACAGGCGGCAACCGAGCTGCGCCGCGCCGGCGCCGTGGTGGTGCCGGTGGAGCTGCCCAACCAGGGCGCCTGGGCCGAGGCCGAGCGCACGCTGCTGCTGTACGAATTCAAGGCCGGGCTGGAGCGCTATTTCAGCACCCACCGCGCACCATTGCGCAGCCTGGCCGAACTGATCGCCTTCAACCAGGCGCACAGCAAGCAGGAACTGGGCCTGTTCGGCCAGGAGCTGCTGGTGGAGGCCGATGCCACCGCCGGCCTGGCCGACCCCGCCTATATCCGCGCCCGCAGCGATGCGCGCCGGCTGGCCGGCCCGGAAGGCATCGATGCCGCCCTCGCCGCCCACCAGCTTGATGCACTGGTGGCGCCCACCACCGGCGTGGCATGGCCGATCCGCAGCGAAGGCGACGACTTCCCCGGTGAAAGCTACAGCGCCGCCGCCGTGGCCGGCTATCCCAGCCTCACCGTGCCGATGGGGCAGATCGATGGTCTGCCGGTGGGTCTGCTGTTCATGGGCACCGCCTGGAGCGAGCCGAAGCTGATCGAGATGGCCTACGCCTACGAACAGCGCACGCGCGCGCGGCGCCCACCGCACTTCGATACCGACGCACTGATCGACGCTGGCGAGCCGTGATCCGGTAGTGCCGGGCGCGGGGCCGCCGAAGCCGAGGTGTAGGCCCCCCGCCCGCGCGCCCCCCACGGGTGACGGGCCCCCCG
>NZ_JBDJKU010000102.1:0-9510 GCF_039673015.1 Stenotrophomonas sp. TWI1409 | reverse complement strand
GAGCTTGCTCGACTGCTTTGCGCGAACGGCAGTCGAGCAAGCTCGACTCTACAAAGGCCCGCGTGCAGCATGGCGGCCGGTAGCACCAGGCAGGCTCCGCCGGGCATGGCCCGGCGCTACCAACAAAAAACCCCGGCGTTGGCCGGGGTTTTTCGTTGCGACAGATCTGATCGTTTCGATCAGAAGTTCATGTCGAAGGCGACTTCGCCCTGCACGCCGACCTGGTAGGCAGAGACGCGGCGTTCGAAGAAGTTGGTTAGTTCCTGCACGTCCTGCAGTTCCATGAACGGCAGCGGGTTGCGCACGTTGTACTTCTTTTCCATGCCCAGCTTGGCGAAGTGCTGGTCGGCGCAGTGCTGCAGGTACTGGCGCATGTCACGGGTCGAGATGCCGGCCACGCCACCGGACAGCACGTCCTCGGCGAACTGCACTTCGCATTCGATGGCTTCGGCCAGCATGTCGTAGACCTGCTGCTTCATCTCGTCGTCGAACAGGTCCGGTTCTTCCTCACGCACCACGCGCACCGACTCGAACGCGAACTCCATGTGCGCGCTCTCGTCGCGGAACACCCAGTTGGTGCCCGAGGCCAGGCCCGGCAGCAGGCCGCGCGAACGGAAGTAGTACACGTAGGCGAAGGCAGCGAAGAAGAACAGGCCTTCGATGCAGGCGGCGAAGCAGATCTGGTTGAGCAGGAACTGGCGGCGCTCGGCACGGGTCTCGATGCGCTTCAGGTCCTGGATCGAGTCGATCCACTTGAAGCAGAAGTCGGCCTTCTTCTTGATCGAGTCGATGTTCTCCACCGCGGCGAAGGCTTTGACGCGCTCTTCCGGATCCGGCAGGTAGTTGTCGAGCAGGGTCAGGTAGAACTGCACGTGCAGCGCTTCTTCGTACAGCTGGCGCGACAGGTACATGCGCGCTTCCGGCGCGTTCAAGTGCTGGTACAGGTTCAGCACCAGGTTGTTGGACACGATCGAGTCGCCGGTGGCGAAGAACGCGACCAGGCGGTGGATCAGGTGGCGCTCACCCGGCGACATCTTGCTGTGCAGGTCGGTGATGTCGATCTGGAAGTTGATCTCTTCCACCGTCCAGGTGTTCTTGATCGCGTTCCGGTACATGTCATAGAACTGCGGGTAGCGCATCGGGCGCAGGGTCAGTTCAAAACCGGGATCGAGCAGCATCTGCTTGGGCTTGTCGGCCATGGGTGTTTCCTTGTCTTCTCGGGTCAAAACGCCGGGCATGGCCCGGCGCTACCTTGGTGTTTTCTGCAGTCGAGCATGGCTCGACTCTACAAAGGGGTGTGCCGGCCAAAGGCCGCCACGGCCGCTTTTATTGGCAGGCCTCGCAGGCTTCCGGGTTTTCCAGCGAGCAGGCGATGGCTTCGTCCGGGCTGAACACCTTGGCCGGGGCTGCGCTGCTCACCGTGGTCTTGGCGATCTTGGTGGCCGGGCGCGAACGCAGGTAGTAGGTGGTCTTGATGCCCTGCTTCCAGGCGTACATGTACATGGAGGACATCGCGCCGATGTTCGGGCTTTCCATGAACAGGTTGAGCGAGGCCGACTGGTCGATGAAGGCACCACGCTCGGCGGCCATGTCGATCAACGAACGCATCGGCAGTTCCCACGCGGTGCGGTAGACCTCGCGCAGCGTTTCCGGAATCTGTGCCACGCCGGCGATGGAGCCTTCGGCCAGCTTGATGGCGTCGCGCATGTCGGCGGTCCACAGGCCCAGCTTCTTCAGCTCGTTCACCAGGTAGCGGTTGACCTGCAGGAAGTCACCGGACAGGGTCTCGCGCTTGAACAGGTTGGACACCTGCGGCTCGACGCACTCGTAGCAGCCGGCGATCGAGGCGATGGTCGCGGTCGGTGCAATCGCGATCATCAGCGAGTTGCGCAGGCCATGCTCCTTGATGCGGGCACGCAGGGCATCCCAGCGCGCGGTGTCTTCCGGCACCACGTTCCAGGCGTCGAACTGCAGTTCGCCACCGGCGGCGCGGGTGTCGTTGAACGACGGGTGCTTGCCGCGTTCCTGGGCCAGCTCGCAAGAGGTTTCCAGCGCGTGGAAGTAGATTGCTTCGGCGATCTTCTTCGACAGGGCGCGGGCTTCGGCGCTGTCGAACGGCAGGCGCTTGCGGAAGAACACGTCCTGCAGGCCCATGCAGCCCAGGCCGACCGGACGCCAGCGCAGGTTGGCGCGGCGGGCGGTTTCGATCGGGTAGAAGTTCAGGTCGATGACGCGGTCGAGCTGGCGCACGGCCAGGCGCACGGTCTCGGCCAGCTTCTCGAAGTCGAACTCGTTGTGCTCGTCGAAGTGGTTGCCCAGGTTGATCGAACCCAGGTTGCACACTGCGGTTTCATCGTTGGAAGTGACTTCCAGGATTTCGGTGCACAGGTTGGACAGGTGGATCACGTTGCCCGGACGCAGGGTCTGGTTGCTGGCGCGGTTGCACTTGTCCTTGAAGGTCATCCAGCCGTTGCCGGTCTCGGCCAGCGTACGCATCATGCGGGCGTACAGCTTGCGCGCGGAGATGGTGCGGTTGGCCTTGCCCTGGGCTTCGGCCTGCAGGTAGGCCTGCTCGAAGGCTTCGCCGAACAGGTCGGTGAACTCCGGCACGACGCGCGGATCGAACAGCGACCATTCCTGGTCGGCCTCGACGCGCTTCATGAACAGGTCCGGCACCCAGTTGGCCAGGTTCAGGTTGTGCGCACGGCGGGCTTCGTCACCGGTGTTGTCACGCAGCTCGAGGAAGTCCTCGACGTCGGCGTGCCAGGTTTCCAGGTAGACGCAGGCTGCGCCCTTGCGCTTGCCGCCCTGGTTCACCGCGGCCACGGACGAATCCATGGTCTTCAGCCACGGCACGATGCCGTTGGAGTGGCCGTTGGTCGACTTGATCAGCGAACCACGCGAACGCACGCGGGTGTAGCTGACGCCGATGCCGCCGGAGAACTTCGACAGCTGGGCGATGTCGCCGTACTTGGAATAGATCGACTCCAGCGAGTCCTGCGGCGAATCCAGCAGGAAGCACGAGGACAGCTGCTCGTGGGTGGTGCCGGAATTGAACAGGGTCGGGCTGGACGGCAGGTAGTCCAGGTTGCCCATGCGCTTGTACAGCGCCAGGGTCTCGGACACATCCTCGCTCAGCGCGCTGGCAATGCGCAGGAAGAACTGCTGCGGGGTCTCGATCACCTTGCGGGTGTGCGGATGGCGCAGCAGGTAACGGTCGTACAGGGTACGCAGGCCGAAGTAATCGAAGTTCAGGTCCAGCGAGATGTCGATGGCATCGTTGAGCTTGCGCGCGTTGGTCTGCACGAAGTTCAGCAGGCGGTCGTTGATCAGGCCGACTTCATGGCCACGGCTGACCGACTGCGAGAAGGCGTAGATTTCCTGGCCCGAGACTTCCTTGGCGATGTAGTTGGCCAGCAGGCGCGCAGCGAGGCGGCCGTACTCGGGCTCTTCACCGATCAGCAGGGCGGCGGTGCGGATGGACAGTTCGTCCAGCTCGCGGGTGGTGGCGCCGTTGTACAGGCCGGAAATGGTGCGGGTGGCCACGCGCATCGGATCGACGGCGTGCAGGCCTTCGGAGGAACGCTGCACCGCGCGCACGATCTTGTTCAGGTCCACCAGTTCGGTCGTGCCATTGCGCTTGGTCACACTCATCGCGTTGGCCGTCGGCGGCGACGTCAACAGGAATTCGCTTTCCTTCTCGATGGTGGCGCTGGATTCGGTGGTCACGGCGTGTGTCCTCTTGGCGTGATTGGTGGGTGCTCGATGCATCGGGTGACGCAGCCCGGGACATGACAGCCCAGGATGGCAGGACGGCGTCGCAGGGGATGAGACCCTGCGCCTGCCACTGCCGTTGACGATCGCGGATGGGTACCCCGGGCACCCCCTGGAATTGGGGTTGCTGCGACCGACGGCCACAAGATAGTGGGGGTAATGGGGTCCGTCAACGCCAAATGTAGTGAAATTCGGCAATCCCTTGCGCCGCAAGGATCGTGCCATCGGCGCCCGGATCAGACGCTTCAGACCTGCCGGAACGGGCTGCGCAGTCAAGCCCGAAAGGCGTCATCGCGGTGGTACAACGCACCGCGAAAACGGAACAATGACAGCTTCACATGACAGTGATGAAACTGGCTAGGGACAACCCTGTGGATAGCTGGTGGGCAGCCGGTGGGAATCCGGTGGACGGGTGACTTCCGGCCGGTGACGCCCGCGCGCTGGCAGCGGATGCTGGCCGCTCGCTCCCGGAAAAGGATGCTCCGATGCACCTGCGGTTGCCCGCGCTGGCCCTGCTGCCTGCCCTGTTCATTGCCCCAGCGCTGGCCGCCGAGGGGCCGGACCTGCGTTCGGACCAGTGCGGTATCCACACCGACTATGACGTGCTGGTGGACAGCGGTGGCATCTGGCTGCGGCATGGCCCGCAGGCGCCGCATGAAGTGGTGTTCCACGACGGCGAGCTGAGCCTGGATGGCAGGATGGTTACGGTCAGCGCCGCCGACGCGGCCCGCCTGCGGCAGATGGAGGCCGGGGCACGGCAGCTGATGCCAGCGGTCACCGCACTGGCCCATGAAGTGAGTGGGCTGAGCTTCGACGTGCTCGACGGGGTCTATGAGAGCCTCACCGGCACCGCCAACAGCCGCAAGGTCCGGCGCCTGCGCCGGCAGGCCGATGACTGGATCGGCGGCACGCTGGGCAAGGGTTACTGGGAACAGGCAGTGTTCGGGCCGGGCTTCGAGGCCAAGGTGCAGGACATGGCCGAGTCGCTGTCCGCGTCCATCGCCCGCAGCGTGCTGTGGCAGGTGTTCACCGGTCGCAGCGATGCGATGGAGGAACGCGCCGACCGCCTGGACGCGCAGATGGAACAGCAGCTGGAAGGCCGCGCCGAGCGCATCGAGGCCCGCGCGCAGGCGCTGTGCCCGCTGGTGCAGTCGCTGGCAGACGCCCACGACGCGCTGGAAGTGCGCTACCAAGGCCAGCCACTGCGGCTGCTGGAGCGCGGCGAGAGCGTACGGGTGGGGCACGGCGATGGCTCGGGCCTGCATATGTCGGCCGGGCCGGATGAGCGGCCGCGTGGGAATGCGGTGGCGCCGACCCGGTAACCGCGCGGCGGATGCCGGCCAGCGGCCGGCACTACCGGAACCCTGGCCGGCAACGCATTTGCCTGGGTGGCGCCCTCATGCCCGGTGCGGGGTACCCAGGTACTCGGCGCTCTGCATCTCGATCAGGCGCGAGGCGGTGCGCTCGAACGCGCCCTGCAGGCGCTGGCCGGTGTACAGCTCGATCGGCGAGGTGCTGGCGGTGCAGACCAGGTTGACGTGGCGGTCGTACAGCTCGTCGATCAGATTGACGAAGCGGCGCGCGGCATCTTCGTTCAAACGGTCGAAGGCGGGGATGCCGCCCAGCAGCACGGTGTTGAACTCGTGCGCGATCTCGATGTAGTCCGACGGGCCACGCGGGCCCTCGCACAACGCGGCGAAATCGAACCAGGCGATGCTCTTGCCACGGCCGCGCACCGGGATCTTGCGGCCTTCGATCTCGATGTTGCCGGGCTTGGCCGGCTGGCCGCCGCTCAGTTCGTTCCAGCGCGTGGCCAGCCACTCATCGCTGTCGGCAGCCAACGGTGCGCGGTACACCGGCGAGCGGGTCAGCGCGCGCATCCGGTAATCCTCGGTGCCCTCGGCGTACAGCTCCACGCAGAAGCGCTGCAGCAGGCCGATGGCCGGCATGAAGCTCTCACGCTGCAGGCCGTTGAGGTACAGGTTCTCCACCGCCGTGTTGGAGGTGGTCACCAGGGTCACGCCCTCGGCGAACAGGCGCTCCAGCAGCCGTGCCAGCAGCATCGCGTCGCCGATGTCGGTGACGAAGAATTCGTCCAGCACCAGCACGCGCAGGTTGCTGCGCCATTCCTGGGCGATCTTCGCCAACGGGTCGCTCTGCCCCTGGTGCTCGCGCAGGCGCTCGTGGACGCTGCGCATGAAGCGATGGAAATGCGTGCGGTACTTCTGTTTGATCGGCAGGCCGTCGTAGAACAGGTCGACCAGGAAGGTCTTGCCACGGCCGACGCCGCCCCAGAAGTACAGACCCTTCACCGGCTCGGGCTTCTTCCAGAACGAGGACAGGCGGTCCAGCCAGCCGTCTTCGGCGCTGTCGACCAGGCCCAGGTGGATGCGGTCCAGTTCGGCCAGCGCTGCGTGCTGGGCCGGGTCGTTCTGCCAGTCGCCACGGGCAACCCCTTCCGCGTACCGCTGCGACGGGGTCAGCTCGGTTGCACTCATGCCGCTGCGCCCAGCCAGTGCTTCACGCCGTGGGTCAGCGCGCCACGCAGATCGATCAGCTTGCGGTGGAAGAAGTGGCTGGTCTCGGGCATGCGCACCAGCTCATGCGGGACGTCCAGCGTGTCCAGCCACTGGTAGACGGCCTGCGGGTCGACGATCTCGTCCTGCTCGCCCTGGATCACCAGCCAGCGGGCCGGCGGCGCGATGCCATCGAAATCCCAGCGGCCGGCCGGCGGTGCGATCGAGATCAGCGCTTCCGGCTGCAGCGCGGCAGCCGCCTTCAGCGATACGAACGAGCCGAAGCTGAAACCGGCCAGCCACAGACGGTCGTCGGGGCGCTGGCTCTGCACCCAGGCGGCGACGGTCTTCAGGTCATCCTGCTCGCCCACGCCGTGGTCGAACTCACCGGCCGACGCGCCGACGCTGCGGAAGTTGAAGCGCACCGTGGTGATGCCCAGCTCGCGCAGGGTGGTGGCGGTCATGGTGACCACCTTGTTGTGCAGGGTGCCGCCTTCGGTGGACAGCGGATGGCAGATGATGGCCACGATCGGCTGCGCCGACACATCGGCCTTGGGCAGGTCGACGACCACTTCCAGCGGGCCGGCCGGGCCGGCCAGTTCGAGGCAGGCGGTTTCGCCGGGGGCGACGGGGAACGAAGGCTTGTGCATGGCACCATGATACCGTCCCCTGCCCCTGCCCTGTGCCCGCCCCATGCTCTACCTGTCCTTGGCCGTGATCTGCAGCGTGCTGGTTTCGGTGTTGTTGAAGGTGGCCGGACGCCGCCAGCTGGATGTTTCGCAGATGGTCACCTGGAACTATCTGGTGGCGGCAACGCTCACCGCCGTGGTGCTGCAGCCGCCGCTGGACGCACTGCGCGCGCCACATGCCCCGTGGCTGTCGCTGCTGGCACTGGCGGTGGTGCTGCCATCGATCTTCCTGGTGCTGGGCCGCGCGGTGGCGGTGGCCGGCATCGTCCGCAGCGACGTGGCGCAGCGCTTGTCGTTGCTGCTGTCTTTGGCCGCCGCCTTCCTGTTCTTCGGCCAGACTGCGACGCCGTGGAAGCTCGCCGGTCTCGGCCTGGGCCTGCTGGCGATGGTGGCGATCAGCCTGCGCCCGCGCGGCCCGGCGGTGGCGTCCTCACCCGGCGGCTGGGGCTGGCTGCTGGGCGTCTGGGCCGGGTTCGCGGTGGTCGACGTGCTGCTCAAGCAGGTGGCGCTGTCCGGCACGCCGTCGATGGCGGCGGTGCTGGCCAGCTTCAGCGTGGCCTTCGTGCTGATGCTGGCACTGCAGCTGTGGCGGCACGCCAGTGGCCGCAGCCGGTTGGCTTGGCGCAACCTCGGTGCGGGCGCGCTGCTGGGCCTGCTCAACGGCGGCAACATTCTTTTCTATGTGCACGCGCATCAGTCCATGCCGGAGAACCCGGCCACCGTGTTCGCCGGCATGAACATCGGCGTGGTGGTGCTGGGCGCGCTGGTGGGCGTGTTCGCCTTCGGCGAGGCCACCACGAAGTGGAACCGCGCCGGGCTGGCGCTGGCGGTGCTGGCGATTGGATTGATCGCCTGGGGCTGAGCCCGGCCTCGGGGTCAGAGCCCATTTCGGTGGAATGGGATCCGACCCGACGCTGGGCGTTATTTATCGAAGCCCAGCAGCAGCGGATCGTGGTCGGAACTGCGCCACGGGCCCTGCACGTTGCGGCCCTGGTAGCCGCTGGCGTCCTGTTCGTCGGCATTGCTGTGCCACTCGGCGGCACCGCGCAGGCGCTGGGCCATGCCCGGGCTCAGCAGCGCATGGTCGAGGCGGCCGGTATAGCCGTTGTAGACGTAGCTGTAAGGATGCTCGACCTGGGCGACCTTGAATGCGTCCTGCCAGCCCAGGTCATGCAGGGTGCGGATCGGGTCTTCCATCGCGTAGGCGTTGAAATCGCCCAGCAGCACCACGTCCTTCACCTTCAGGCGGCCAGCTTCGGCCTGCACCCACTGGTTCAACTGCTTTGCCGATTCCACCCGGGTGGCATTCCAGCAACCCTGGCCATCGTTGCGGTCGGCATCGCCGCCGCTGGCATCACGGCAGCCCTTGGACTTGAAATGGTTGGCGACCACCATGAACGGTGCGCCCTTGCCCTGGAAGGCCTGCGCCAGCGGTGCGCGGCTGTGTTCGGCGAAAGGACCGTCGGTTCTGGTCAACGGCTTGCCCAGCGGCTTGAACGCGCTCCTGCGATAGATGATGCCAACCCGGATCGGGTTGCTGCCCGGCCCCTCGCCGGCATCGACGAAGGCCCACTGCTTGTCGGCGGCAAGACCGGCGTTGAGGGCGCTGACCAGTTCGGCGATGGCCGACTGCGGGCCATAGCCATCGTTTTCCAGTTCCATCAACGCGGCGATGTCGGCACCGAGCGCGTTGACCGTGGCCACCAGCTTGCCGACCTGCGCCTTGTGCTCTTCCAGCGTGCGCGCGCCGCGCAGGGTCGGGAAGCCACCGCCCTGGCCATCGCCATTGAAGAAGTTCTCCAGGTTGAATGCAGCGATATGCAGGCTGCCCGGCACCGTCGGCACCGCCGGACGCTTCAGCTCGGGCAACGTGAGTGCACCCTCGACCTGCAGGCGCGGACGGCCCTGTGCGTCCACGTGCACGACACCTTCCACATTGCGCAGCTGCATGCCGGTGCGCAGCACCGGGTTGGCTGGCAGGTAGGCCACGCTCGCCGGGTCGCGGGCTTCGCTGCCGTCGTCCAGCAGCAGGCGGCGGCGCTGGTTGTCGGCCATCACCTGCTCATAGCCGGCAGTACCCGGCGCGGCCACTTCGGTCGGCTGCCAGAGGCGGCCATCGAAGGCCACGGTGAGCTGCCCAAAGCGCTCCAGGCCATCGGTGCCGGCCAGGGTGAGCGGTGCGGCGATGCGCACGCGCTGGCCATCCAGCGCACGCCAGTCGGCCGGTGCGGTGGTCAGCACCACGGTGGCGCTGCTGCGCGCGGCGGACGGCGACGCGACCGGTGCGGCCTGCGGCTGGGCCTGGGCAAAGGCGCCGGCCGGCAGCAGCAGGGACAGGGCAAGGGCGAGGGAACGGCGGCGCATCGACGGGCGACTCCATGGAAGAGGCGCACAGACTAACCCTGAAATACGAAACCCCGCCTGCGGGCAGGGTTTTGACCTTGGTGGGCAAAGCCTGGGGAGTGCCGGCGGGGGGGGGGGGCGACCGAAAGGGTCCAAAACTACCAAATGGTGGAGAGGGAAGCGCCGCC
>NZ_JBDJKU010000101.1:0-9592 GCF_039673015.1 Stenotrophomonas sp. TWI1409 | reverse complement strand
GTCGGAGTGCGGGGTGTCAGCCGCATGGATGCGGCTGCCAAGCCTACAGGGACGTACTTGCGGCGTCCCCGCACTCCGACACCGCCCCGCCACCCCACGCAATGCCAGCTTCTGCTGTTGCTGTTGCTGTTGCTGTTGCTGTTGCTTCTGAGGTTGCCGGCCAGCGGCCGGCACTACCCGCGGGTGCAGGGCTGCACGCCCTGCTCGACCCACGTCACACCGTGATGGTCTGGGTCAGTGACTCCCACGTCGGTGGCACCGGCCACGCCGCCGCCTGGTTGCCATCCAGCACCCTGCGCAGATCACGCGGATCGATCTGCGGTGCCAGCACGTGCACCAGCTCCAGCGCGTAATCACGCAGCACGCGATCGCGAGGCAGCACCGCCCAGGCAATGCACTCAGTGATCGGCTCCGGGGCCGGCCACGACCTCAGGTCTTCGTCGTTGGAACTGACCGCCATCTCCGCCAGCAGGCCCACGCCCAGACCGGTACGCACGTAGGTTTTGATCAGGTCGGCATCGAGCGCGGTCAGCGCCAGATCCGGCACCAGGCCGTTCGCAGCGAAGGCGCGCTGCAACGAGGAATTCGGCCGGGTCGAGGATTCGTAGCTGATCAATGGCTGGCGGGCCAGCGCGGCCAGGTCTGGGGCGCGGCCGGCGCGGTCCAGCGGGTGGCCCTTGGGTACCACCACCAGGCGCCGCCAGCGGAACAGCGGCACCGCGATGCCATCAATGGGCTCACCGCCAGCGGTGCTGATGATCGCAATATCGGCATCACCCTGGTTCAAGCGGTCCAGCGCGTCGGCTTCGCCGGCCTGCTGCAGATGCACGCTCACCTGGGGATAGGCCTGCTTGATCGCTGCCACCGCCGGCGGCAGCACGAAGCGCGCCTGGGTGTGGGTGGTGGTCAGGATCAGCTGGCCCTGGCTCTCGCGGCGCTGGTTGGCCGCGTAGGTGCGGATGTTGTTGGCCTCGGCCAGCACCGCGCGGGCGCGGGCGATGACCTCGGTGCCGGCCGGGGTGACCGACTCCAGGCTGCGGCCCTTGCGCACGAACAACAGGAAACCCAGCTCGTCCTCCAGCTGCTTGAGCTGCTTGGACAGACCGGGCTGGGTGGCGTGCACGCGCGAGGCGGCCAGCGTGATGTTCAGCTCGGCGTCGGCGATGGCAACCAGGTAGCGCAGCTGGGTCAGCGTCATGGGAGGGAGGCGGCGTGGGGCGGAGGTCCACTCTAGGGTCAATTGCCGTCACCAGCTTATAACCAAAGGTTGTTTAAGAAAGGTATCTGGTCATTTCCGGGCGTCATATGCCGGCGCTACGGTCAGCCGGCAGCCGCTGGCCTGAACAGCCAGCCCTCCCCCTTCGCCCGCCGAAGCCCGGCGCGGCCCCGTTTCCGGAGCGCTTCCATGGCCCTGTACGACTCCATCCTCGATACCGTCGGCAACACCCCCATCGTCAGGCTGCAGCGCCTGGCGCCCGCGCAGGTCAGCGTCTACGCCAAGGTCGAGTCGTTCAACCCGGGCGGTTCGGTGAAGGACCGTCTGGCGCTGGCGATCATCCTCGACGCCGAGGCACGCGGCCTGCTCAAGCCAGGCGACACCATTGTCGAAGCCACTTCAGGCAACACTGGCGTGGCACTGGCGATGGTCGCCGCCGCGCGCGGCTACAAGTTCGTGGCCACCATGGTCGAGACCTTCTCGGTGGAGCGCCGCAAGCTGATGCGCGCTTACGGTGCCAAGGTGATCCTGACCCCGGCCGCCGAGCGCGGCAGCGGCATGGTGCGCAAGGCGGCCGAACTGGCCGAGCAGCACGGCTGGTTCCTGGCCAGCCAGTTCGCCAACCCGGCCAACCCGGCCTATCACCGCAACACCACCGCTGCCGAGATCCTGCGCGACTTCGCCGGCAAGCGGCTGGACTACTTCGTCAGTGGCTGGGGCACGGGTGGCACGCTTACCGGCGTGGGCGAAGTGCTGAAGGTCGCGCGCCCGCAGACCCGCATCATCGCCACCGAACCGGCCGGTGCCGCGCTGCTGAAGGGCGATGACTGGAAGCCGCACAAGATCCAGGGCTGGACCCCGGACTTCGTGCCGGACGTGCTCAACCGCGATGTGGTGGACGAACTGGTCTCGGTCGAAGATGACCGCGCGATCGCCACCGCGCGTCGCCTGGCTGCGGAGGAAGGCATCTTCGTCGGCATCTCCGCCGGCGCCACCGTGGCCAGCGCGCTGGACGTGGCCGCCCGCGCTGAACCGGGCTCGGTGATCCTGGCAATGCTGCCCGATACCGGCGAGCGCTATTTCTCCACACCGCTGTTCGCCGATGTGAATGAGGGTTCCGACGACGACTGGCTGGCCGGCCTGCCGTGATGCATCGGGTCGGATCCCTTTCCTGCAGGGAAAGGGCTCTGACCCGGTTCGCCAGAACCATGGATCGCAGGGGTCAGAGCCTTTTCCGTGCGGAAAAAAGCTCTGAGCCCTTTCTGCTTCAGCCTGCGTGAAGGCGTCGCCCGCCATCGTGCGTGAAGGCCGTCGGATCGCAGCGCGTGAGACGGTCATGACGCAGTATCGATGCCCTGTCCCCTACCGTGGGAACAGCCGGCGCAGATGCTGCGCGGAACACCTCACAGGCAGGAGACGGACGCATGAAGATCGAAGTTTGGCAGGGCGATATCACGACCCTGGCGGTGGATGCGATCGTCAACGCGGCCAATGAAACACTGCTCGGCGGCGGCGGCGTCGACGGCGCGATCCATCGCGCGGCCGGGCCGGCATTGCTGGCCGAGTGCGAGCAGTTGCCGGAACTGCGTCCGGGCGTGCGTTGCCCGACCGGTGAAGTGCGCGCCACCGACGCTTACGCATTGCCTGCGCGGCATGTACTGCACACGGTGGGCCCGGTCTGGCACGACGGCCAGCGCGACGAACCGGCATTGCTGGCCAACTGCTACTGGAAATCGCTGCAGTTGGCCGAGTCGCTGGGCGTGAAGTCAATCGCGTTCCCGGCGATCAGCTGCGGTGTGTATGGCTATCCGCTGTACCAGGCCGCGCAGATCGCAGTGACGGAAACACTGGCGTGGCAGCGCAGCCATGCACAGCCGATGCGCATCGTGCTGGTGGCGTTCAACACTGCTACGGCGAAGGCCTACCAGCAGGCATTGAGCGCCGCGGGACAAAGCACGGACAACGAACCGCGCGGATCGATGCTGCCGCCTCTGGGCGATGCGGGCTTCGCCGCTGCGCACTGAACCGCAGCGCTTCCGGTAAAAGGAAAGGCCGGGCATTGCCCGGCCTTTCCCGTTGCGGCCTTGAGGTCATCCACGCTACGCGTGGATCACCTCAACGGCTGGCTGCTTCCACCGCAGCAGCGGCGTCATCGGCCACGGCAGCAGCTGCATCGGCAGCGGCGCGTGCGGCCGAGGCGGCAGCACCGTCGGCGCTGGCACCTTCGACCTGCACGCGCACTTCCACCAGGCCCGCACCGTTGTTCAGGCTGGACACGTCGACGGTGTAGTGACCGGCCGGCAGCGTCTCTTCCAGGCGTGCATTGGTGCCATTGCCACCGTCGTCGTCGGTCAGCTCAACGTCGCCGCCGACCACGCGCAGCACGGTATCGACCTGGCTGGAAATCGCGTCCAGGCGCACATCGGCCGGACGATCCAGGGTCAGCAGGAAGCGGCGGCGGCCTTCGTTGTCCAGCATGGTGTACGCGCTGCCCGACTTCGGCAGTGCCGTGCCATCGCGATCCACCAGGTTGCCTGGCAGTTCAATGCGGGTGGCCGACAGGGTGAACATGCCATTGACGCCGTCGCCGAGGCCGCGTGCAGTCAGGGTGTACTTGCCCGGCTTCAGCGAGAGGTTCAGGCGCGAGTTGGTGCTGTCGCCGCCGTCATCGTTCTCGGCATCCACGCCTTGGCCGGACAGCTTCAGCACCGGATCGAAGACATCCGAGACGAGGCGGATCTCGTACAGGCCCGCCTTCTCCACCTGCAGGGTGTAGTCCTGCGAGTTGCTGGCCAGCATATCGACGATCTCACCACTGCCCACCAGCGGCTTGCCGTCGTACGGCTTCAGCTTCTCGGCGCGCAGGCGGTACGGACCAAAGGCGCTCGGACCGTTGGCGTTGACCGCCACCTGGTAGGTGCCGCCACCGTTGGCACGGAAGGCCAGCGAGACATCGCCTTCGCGTTCGTAACCGGTATTGCTGGTGGACACCAGGCTGCCGTTGTTGAACACGGCGATCGAACCGGTCAGTGCGCCGGTGAGCTTCAGGCCGACCAGTTCCCTGTCTTCCAGCTTGATCTGGTACAGCTGGTGATGGCTGCCGTCGTTGAAGTTGATGCCGCTGCGCGAGGTGATCTCGCCGGACACCGGCTTGTCGAAATCGAGCGACGCGGCCTTGCCTGCGTCACCACCGCCACCGATGCGGTTGCAACCGCCAGCGATCAGGACCGTGGCGACGGCCAGTGTGATTACTGCCAAACGCATGTTTTTTCTCCTTGGCCTTCCATGTATGTCCCGCACACCGGCCCGGTGCGTGGGGGCGGAAAAGATACCCGCAAAAGCAAACGCCGGCGTGATGCCGGCGTTGCCCTGTTCATCCTGCGATGGGACGGATCAACCGTTCCACTTGCCCAGCGCGGCCAGGCCGTTGTCCTTGGCGCGCTCGTACACGGTCTTCTGGGCGGCAGCGTAGTTGCCCTTCATGTCCTTGGCCCACAGCTTCAGCGCGGCCTGCTGCATGGCGCGGCCGTAGGAGAAGCTCAGCGGCCACGGCAGGTTGCCCAGCTGGTTCATCGCGTTCAGATGCTCGGTGGACTGCTCGTCGCTCTGGCCACCGGACAGGAACACCACGCCCGGCAGGATGGCCGGCACGGTGCTCTTCAGGCACATCACGGTCGACTCGGCCACTTCCTCGACGTCGGCCTGCTCATCGCAGCCCTTGCCGGAGATGACCATCGAGGCCTTCAGGATGGTGCCTTCCAGCAGCACGTTCTGCTGGTACAGGGCATCGAACAGCGAACGCAGGGTGGCTTCGGTGACTTCGTAGCAGGTCTCGATGTCGTGGTCGCCGTCCATGATCACTTCCGGCTCGACCATCGGCACCAGGCCACATTCCTGGCACAGGGCGGCATAGCGGGCCAGCGCGTGGGCGTTGGACTCGATGCAGGTGCCCGACGGAATGCTTTCGCCGATGTTGATCACCGCACGCCACTTGGCGAAGCGCGCACCCAGCTTGTAATACTCCTGCAGGCGCTCGCGCAGGCCGTCCAGGCCTTCGGTCACCAGCTCGCCCGGGCAGCCGGCCAGCGGGTGCGCACCCTTGTCCACCTTGATGCCCGGAATCATGCCGTGGTCGGCCATGTACTTGGCGAACGGCACGCCGTCCTTGGTCGACTGACGGATGGTTTCGTCAAACAGGATGGCGCCGGAAATGTGCTCGTTGAGCTTCGGCGTGGTCAGCAGCAGTTCGCGGTAGGCACGACGGTTCTCCTCGGTGTTCTCGATACCGACGCCTGCGAAACGCTTGGCGATGGTAGCGGTGGATTCGTCGATCGCGATGATGCCCTTGCCCGGGGCAACCATGGCCTGGGCGGTTTCAGCCAGCTGTTCGATGCTCATGTACTTCCTGTGGCGGGTGCGGGAAAAACGTAAGTATAGCCCCGCCGCCCGTTGCACCGACGTGCAGGGCAGTCTGGAAACGATTCCAATGTCCGCACCGGACAGACGATGTCCTGTTGCGCCGGGTCACGACCCCTTCAGGGATCTGACCCCGGGTCGGACCCGCGCAGCGGCTCCGACCCGGGGCCGCCTGGGTTTACAGATCGCCCAGGCCGCTGGCGCGGCCGTCTTCGCCCACTTCCAGCAGGCGCAGGGTGTTGGTCGCGCCCAGGGTTTCCATGTGCTCACCGCTGGTGAACACGACGCGGTCACCGGCCTGCAGCAGTTCGGCTTCCACCAGCAGGCGGATGCTGCCGCGTGCGGCTTCACGCGGGGTCAGGCCACGGCTGTCGAAGTTGATCGGGTAGACATCGCGCATCAGCGCCATCTGGCGGCGCGCACCGTCGTGGCGGGTGACCGCGAACACCGGCGCCTTGGCGCGGAAACGCGACAGGTAGCGTGCGGTGCCACCGGATTCGGTCATCGCCACGATCGCGCGCACGCCCACGTGCTGCGACAGGAACATGGTGGCCATGGCAATGGCCTGGTCGGCACGTTCCAGGTTGCGCGGCGAAGCGTTGAAGTCGGTCTCGGTCTGGAACTGGCGCTCTGCACCCAGGCAGATGCGCGCCATCGCTTCCACGGCCTTGACCGGGTAGGCACCGGCAGCAGTTTCGGCCGACAGCATGACCGCATCGGTGCCGTCGATGACCGAGTTGGCCACGTCCAGCACTTCGGCGCGGGTCGGAATCGGGCTTTCGACCATCGACTGCAGCATCTGCGTAGCGGTGATGACCACCTTGTTCTGCGCCAGCGAGGCCTTGATGATCTTCTTCTGCAGGCCCGGCAGTTCGGCATCGCCGATTTCCACGCCAAGGTCGCCACGGGCCACCATCACCACGTCGCTGGCCTCGACGATCTCTTCCAGGTTCTCGATCGCCTCGGTGCGCTCGATCTTCGACACCAGCGCGGCATCGCAGCCGTGCGAGCGGGCGATCTCACGCGCGTCGTTCATGTCCTGCGCATTGCGGCAGAACGACACGGCAATGAAGTCGACACCGATCTTGGCGACGATGCCGATCAGTTCCTTGTCGCGCTCGGTCAGCGCGCCCAGCGACAAGCCACCGCCCTGCTTGTTCAGGCCCTTGCGGTCGGACAGCACACCGTCGTTCAGTACGGTGTTGATGATGCGTTCGCCCTGCACTTCCACCACCTGCAGCTGCATCAGGCCGTCGTCGAGCAGCAGCACATCGCCCGGACCCACGTCCTGCGGCAGGCCGAGGTAGCTCACGCCCACCTGGGTGGCGTCACCCGGGCCGGCGCTGGTGCTTGCGATCAGGTCGAAGCGGTTGCCCGCCTTCAGCTGTACCTTGCCTTCGGCGAAGCGCTCGATGCGGATCTTCGGGCCCGGCAGGTCGGCCAGGATGCCCACTTCCACGCCCACGCGGGCCGCGGCAGCGCGCACTTCGGCAGCACGCTTGGCCTGGCCGGAGGGATCGCCATGGCTGAAGTTCAGGCGCACCACGTTGACGCCGGCGCGGAACAGATCCTCCAGCACGCCCGGCGGATCAGTGGCCGGACCGAGGGTGGCAAGGATCTTGGTGCGACGCTGACGCTCGAACATGGTGAATGGGCCTCTCCCGATAAAGAACGGAAATTAGCACATCCTTCACGCCGCATGTATACGGTTACAGCCTTGTGCCGCCTGACTTCGCGGGTCATGGAACGGACATCGGCCGGACATACGCTGGCGCAGGGTGGTGGTGGCGCCGGGCATGGCCCGGCGTTACCGATCAACGGCGCATCACGCCAGCAGCGTTTCCAGCTGCGCCGGCTCACGGGCCAGCTGCCCGGCACCGGCTTCGGTGAGTTCGGCCTCACCGCCAAAGCCCCACAACACACCGACGCTGCGCAGGCCATGGTGACGCGCGCCTTCAATGTCCATGCGGCGGTCGCCGATCATCCAGCACTGCGCGGGCTGCACCTGCAGCCGACGCAGCGCCTCACCGACCAGTTCCGGCTTGTGGCTGCGCGAGCCATCGAGGGTTGAACCGACGATCTCCTCGAACAGCCCACCGAACGGCAGGTGGGCAAGGATGCGGCGCGCGTGCGGCTCGTTCTTGGCAGTGACCACCGCCAGGCGATGGCCACGACCATGCAGCGTGCGAAGGGTGTCTTCCACCTGCGGGTACACCGTGTGCTCGCGCCAGCCCTCGGCGTCGAAGCGCTCACGGTAGTAGCCCACCGCCTGTTCCACCCGCGCCGGTTCACCGAACAGCGGCGCGAAGGTGGTGCGCAGTGACGGACCGATCCAGCCCAGCAGGGTCTCCTGCGATGGCACCGGATGGTCCATCTTCTGCAGCGCATAGGCGATGCAGGCGGTGATACCCACCTGCGAATCGATCAGCGTGCCGTCGAGGTCGAAGAACAGAACATCCTTGCTGCGGTCGGCACTCATGCGCCGCGCGCGTCGAGTGCGGCCACCGCCGGCAGGGTCTTGCCTTCCAGGAATTCCAGGAACGCACCGCCACCGGTGGAGATGTAGCTGACCTGCTGGGCGATATCGAACTTGTCGACCGCGGCCAGGGTGTCGCCGCCACCGGCGATGGAGAACGCCGGCGAACTGGCGATGGCACGGGCCAGCGCTTCGGTGCCCTTGCTGAAGGCCTCGAATTCGAACACACCGACCGGACCGTTCCAGACCACGGTACCGGCCTTCCCGATCAGCTGCGCGTACTGCGCCGCGGTCTGCGGGCCGATGTCCAGGATCAGGTCGTCTTCGGCAACGGCGTCGACCGCCTTCACTTCGGCAACCGCGTCCGGCATGAACTGCTTGGCGGTGACCACGTCCACCGGCAGCGGGATATCGGCGCCACGCGCCTTGGCATCGGCCACGATCTTCTTCGCGGTGTCCAGCAGGTCCGGCTCGTACAGCGACTTGCCGACGTTGTAGCCGGCGGCAGCGATGAAGGTATTGGCGATGCCACCACCGACGATCAGCTGATCGACCTTGCCGACCAGGTTGGCCAGCAGTTCCAGCTTGGTGCTGACCTTGCTGCCGGCGACGATGGCCAGCAGCGGCTTGGCCGGTGCATCCAGCGCCTGCGCCAGCGCGTCCAGCTCGGCCATCAGCAGCGGGCCACCGGCCGCGACCGGGGCGAAGCGGATGACGCCATGGGTCGAAGCCTGCGCACGGTGCGCGGTGCCGAAGGCATCCATCACGAACACATCGCACAGGGCGGCGTACTTCTTCGACAGGGCTTCATCGTCCTTGCCCTCGCCGACGTTCATGCGGCAGTTTTCCAGCAGCACCAGCTGGCCCGGCTGCACGTCGACACCGTCGACCCAGTCGCGCACCAGCGGAACCTCGCGACCGAGCAGCTCGGACAGGCGCTGGGCCACCGGCGCCAGCGAATCGGCTTCGCTCCACACACCTTCCTTCGGGCGCCCCAGGTGTGAGGTGACCATCACCGCCGCGCCCTGCTCCAGCGCGCGCTTGAGCGTCGGCAGCGAAGCGGTGATGCGCTGTTCGGAGGTGATGCGGCCATTCTCGATCGGCACATTCAGATCCTGGCGGATCAGCACGCGCTTGCCGGAGAGGTCGAGGTCGGTCATGCGGACGATGGACATGGGCAACTCTTTGGCTCAGGGACGGGATGCCGGGCTACGGCAGACGGCCATTGTATCGGGTGCGGGTGGTGGGAGGGCCGATGCCTGCGGCAGGCAGAGGCGCACAGCAACTGCAACAGCAACGGCAACGGCCAAAGCGCTGGCGCTTCGTGATGCTGGGGCTGGGCCGGGGTAGTGTGGGCTGGCAGGGGACGCCGTGGATCCGTCCCTGGAGGCTTGGCAGCCGCTTGCTCGTGTGCGCTGTCCTGCGCACACGGCAAGACCGGGGTTGGGCGTCCTGCCCAACCCGCCCGAGGCATGCCTCGGGCC
>NZ_JBDJKU010000100.1:0-9983 GCF_039673015.1 Stenotrophomonas sp. TWI1409 | reverse complement strand
GGACCGTTGGCGCCATGGATGGCGCCATCGAGCCCCCATGGATGGGTATACGGCGTGTCCTGGATCGGCTGGCCTGCAGCCTCCCCACGGAGAAAGGAGGCGCTGAAACACAGGCCGGCCGTCAGCCTTCCATCTGCTCCAGCTCCTTGCCCTTGGTCTCGCGCACGTAACGGACCACGAAGAAGATCGAGAGGATCGCAACGACAGCGTAGATGCCGTAGGCCCCGGCCAGGCCGATGCCGGCCAGCAGCATCGGGAAGGTCACGGTGATCGCGAAATTCGAGGTCCACTGCGCCGCACCAGCAACGGCCAACGCCGGGCCGCGGATCTGGTTCGGGAACATTTCGCCCAGCATCACCCACATCACCGGGCCCCAGGACATGTTGAAGAACACCACATAGACGTTGGCCGCAACCAGCGCCAGCCGGCCCATGCCATCGGACAGCTGCAGGCGACCATCGGCCAGGCTGCCGCTGGCAAACGCCACCACCATCAGCACCAGCGCCACCGACATGCCAACCGAGCCGATCCACAGCAGCGGCTTGCGCCCGATGCGGTCGATCAACAGCACCGTCAGCAGGCAGGCGCCGATGCTCAGCGCGCCGGACAGCACGTTGATCAGCAGCGCGTCGCTTTCCGAGAAGCCCACCGCCTGCCACAGCACCGCGCCGTAATAGAACACCACGTTGATGCCGACCAGCTGCTGGAACATGGCCAGGCCAATGCCTACCCAGAGGATCGGGCGCAGCTTGCCGGTGACCGTGTCGCGCAGGTCGCTGAAGCGCGGCTTGTGCTGATCCTGGGCCAGGCTGGCTTCGATCTCGGCCTGCTTGGTCGCCGCTGCCGCCTCGCCGTACAGCCGCGACAGTACCGCCCTCGCCTGCTGCTGACGCCCCTTCAGGACCAGGAAGCGCGGGCTTTCCGGAATCACCAGCAACAACAGCAGGAACAGCCCGGACGGCAGCGCCTGCATCCAGAACATCCAGCGCCAGGCCTCATGGCCCAGCCATAGCGGCTCGGTTGACGCCCCAGCAGCTCGGGCCAGCAGGTAATTGCTGAGGAAGGCGGCGAACAGGCCGCAGATGATCGCCATCTGCTGCACCGTGGCCAAACGCCCGCGATAGCGCGCCGAGGCCACCTCGGCAATGTAGGCCGGCGACATCACGCTGGCCGCGCCCACCGCGAAGCCGCCGAGCACCCGTGCGGCGATGAACAGCCAGGAGGCGTGAGCGGCACCGGCGCCCAGCGCCGAGACCAGGAACATCAGTGCCGAGGCAATCAGCACGCCACGACGGCCCAGGCGATCCCCAAGCCAGCCGGCCAGGAAGGCACCGATCGCGCAGCCCAGCAGCATCGAGGCCACTTCGAAACCGAGCGCCGCCTCGCTGGAGTTGAAGGCCTGGCGCAGGCCGTCGACCGTGCCATTGATGACACCACTGTCGAAGCCGAACAGGAATCCACCCAGCGTGGCCACGCAGCTGATCAGGACGATGAATGCGGTGTTCTCACCACCATGGGAGGCGATGTAGGGCTGAGCTGGGGACATGAACGATCCTGCTGGGAAGGGGTCCGGCCATCCAACGCAGCCGGCTGACCCGCAGCGTCGCACAGGCCTCACCCTGCCGCCAACGACCACCACGGCCGCGCCTGCCAGACGCCCGATTTCCGCCCCGCGCCGACACCGGGGGCCAACCTGTTCTAGAATTGGCGGGTTCAGGAATCGATCCACCCCCAGCCCATGCCCTTTGTCGTCACCGAAAACTGCATCAAGTGCAAACACACCGATTGCGTGGAAGTATGCCCCGTGGATTGCTTCCACGAAGGCCCGAACTTCCTGGTGATCGACCCGGATGAGTGCATCGACTGCACCCTCTGCGAACCGGAATGCCCGGTCAACGCGATCTTCCCGGAGGACGATGTTCCTGCCGGCCAGGAGAGCTTCGTCGCCCTCAACGCCGAGCTGGCGAAGGAGTGGCCGGTACTGACCGTGCGCAAGGACCCGCCCGCCGACGCCGGCGAATGGGACGGCAAGCCGGACAAGCTGAAGCTGCTGGAGCGCTGAGAAGCGCCTCTTGCGGCAACGAAAAGGGCGCCTATGGCGCCCTTTTTCGTTGCTCGGCAGATAGCATCCGCGCGATCCGATAGGTGCCAACCGCAAGATCCGGTAGGTGCCAACCTTGGTTGGCACAGAAGCGCCGACCAAGGTCGGCCTCTACCCGGGCACGTGCGGACCTGGGCCCGCACCCACCCGACCGGCCCTTACTGGGCCAGCTTTGCCTTGAGCGCGGCGATCAGCTTCACCGGCGCTTCTGCAGTGGCCGGCAGGCCACGCGGGTCGACCGCGGAGATGTAGGCGCCGGCATCGACGGCGACCACGCGGACCAGGAAGTTGCTGCCTTCGTAGGCCACGTCATACGAGCCCAGCAGCTGCGCGCGGCTGGCGATGGTCACGCCTTCCACGCCTTCCAGCGCGGTGCCGACCTTGGCGAAAGCCTCGTCCTTGCCGCCGGCGATGGTGAAACCGGTGTTGCCCACGGCCGGGGCCGCAGCCACCGGGGCCGCCGGCTTGGTCGCCGAGGCAAGGGTCGGCACCTTGTTGTCACTGGTGGCGTTGGGCAGGTTCAGGTCCGGCGGCACTTCCAGCGGACGCATTTCCGGGGCCAGGGCGTAGTCGCCCTTGACGCCACGCTTGAAGCAGCCGGTGGTGCCGGCGGCAACGGCCACCGCAAGCAGGGCGTAGGACAGCACGCGGACGGTGGATACGGATTGACGCATGTGAATCTCCTGGGTCAGACCAAGACGGAAGGTCAGTGGCTGGAAAGGGCTTCGAGGGCGGCGATGTCGCCGGCAAGGTGATCGGCCGCCGGATGGTGCGCCACCGACAGCGGCAGCAGCGGCAGGCGCAGGTCGTGACCGATGCCGATACGGCGCAGCAACGCCTTGACCGGAATCGGGTTCGGCTCAACGCCGCAGAAATCATGGAACGGCTGCAGGCGCGCATCCCAGGACCCGGTGGCTTCGTGGTCGTGGGCGGCAGCCAGCTCGCACATCCGGCGGTAGGCGCCGGGCAGCACGTTGGAGCCGACCGAGATCAGGCCATCGATACCGGCCTGGATCGAGCGCGCGGCCGTACCGTCGTCGCCACTGAACACGGCAAACTGCGGGCTGCGCAGGGCGAGCAGCGCCTGCACCCGGCCGGTGTCACCCACCGCCTCCTTGATGCCGACGATGTTGGGATGGCTGGCCAGTTCGGCCACGGTCTCCGGCTGCATGTCGCACCCGGTACGGCCGGGCACGTTGTACAGCACGACCGGTAGCCCGCCCTGGTCGGCAACCGCGCGGTAGTGGGCGATCAGGCCAGCCTGGGTCGGCCGCACGTACGGCGGGGTGACCACCAGCGCGTGGCTGGCGCCAAGCGCGGCGGCACGGCGGGTCTGTTCGATGGTCTTGGCGGTGCCCGACAGGCCGGTACCGGCCATGACCGGGATGCGGCCGCCGATGCGCTCGACCGCGCTGGCCAGCAGCAGGTCGTACTCGGCATCGGTGAGGGTCGCTGCTTCACCGGTCGAGCCGGCTACGACAACGCCATGGACGCCACCTTCCAGTTGCAGGTGCAGCAGGCGCTGCCAACCGTCGGGATCGAGGGCGCCGTCGGCCCGGAACGGGGTCGCCAGCGCGGTGATGAGGCCGGAAAGGGACAAGGACGTGCTGCTCTTGGCTGGAAAGGGAAAACGCCCGCCACGAAAGGCCGGGGGCGACCTGAATGTTACTTGCGGCGCGAAAGCACGGGCAAGTATGCTGGACACCGGTGGATCCCCGCCTCTGGCGGGCATTCAGACTAACGCATGCATTACCCGGAATCGCCTTGACCGACACCACCCCGCGCCCCGCGCCGAGCGAAAACCACCTCCTGATCAACGCCTACACGACGCATCCGGAGTCCCCCCTGCTGTCCGTCACCCGCCGCATTGCCGACAGCGGCTGCAATCTGGTGGACGCACGCCTGGCCACGGTCGGCCGCGATGTCTCGGTCACCGCCCTGGCCACCGGCTCCTGGGACTCGGTGGCCAAGCTGGAAGCGATGCTGACCCGGCTGGAGCGCGAAGAGGGCCTGAAGCTGGTCTGGTACCGCACTGCCGCCAAGCAGGCGCAGTCCAACCTGCTGCCGTACATCGTCGAAGTGATCGCCGCCGACAAGCCCGGCATCCTGTTCCAGCTGGCCGATTTCTTCGACCGCCAGGGCATCACCATCGAGAACCTGCAGAGCACGCGCTACCGCGCCATGCAGACCGGTGCGGAGATGTTCAGCGCGCAGGTCACCATCGGCGTGCCGGCCAACATGCACATCGCCGCGCTGCGCGACGATTTCCTTGAATTCTGCGACCACCTGAACCTGGACGCGATCATGGACCCGATGAAATTCTGATTCTTCGCGCGCCTCTCACGGGCGCGTGGCGTTTCATGCAATTGTCGTAGAAAGAACCCAGGCTCGACAGAAGGACCTCATGAACAACGGCGATACCCTGGACAGCACCACCCTCTCCCTGCCGCTGGCGCTGTCCGGTGGCGAACAGGCCACTCTCGGCGACTACGCCGGCCACTGGCTGGTGCTGTACTTCTATCCCAAGGACAGCACCCCCGGCTGCACCACCGAAGGCATCGACTTCAACGCACTTCTGCCCAAATTCAAGAAGGCAGGCGCGGTGGTACTCGGTGTCTCGCGCGACTCGGTGAAGTCGCACGACAACTTCTGTGCCAAGCAGGGCTTCAACTTCCCCTTGGTCAGCGATGGCGACGAAGCGCTGTGCGGCGCCTTCGACGTGATCAAGATGAAGAACATGTACGGCAAGCAGGTACGTGGCATCGAACGCAGCACCTTCCTGATTTCCCCCGACAGCCGCATCGTGCAGTCCTGGCGCAAGGTCAAGGTTGCCGGCCATGCCGATGCCGTTCTCGCCGAACTGAAGGCCTCCCAGTCCAAGTGAGTCCCACTGCCTACTGTGTCTGCCATCACCCTGCCCCGCAGCAGGCCGTGGTGGTTTTTCCCTGTCCGTAACCAGGAATCGACGATGACCCGAGGCAAGCGCATCTACGTGCTGGATACCAACGTGCTGATGCACGATCCCACCGCGCTGTTCAAATTCGAGGAGCACGACGTCTACCTGCCCATGCAGGTGATCGAGGAGCTGGACAACGGCAAGAAGGGCACCTCCGAAGCGAGCCGCAACGCCCGCCAGGTGAGCCGCTTCCTCAACGAGCTGGTGCAGGAATCCGGCCTGGACAACCTGGCCGACGGCATTCCGCTGCAGCGACCCAATGGCCTGCAGCTGCGCGGCAAGCAGAGCGCCGGCAAGCTGCGCTTCCAGACCAGCCATTTCGACGCCGGCAAGAGCTTCGGCAAGGTCATCCCGGACAACGCCATCCTCGGCGCGATCCTGGCGCTGAAGGAAGAAACCCCGGACCTGCCGGTGGTGTTCGTTTCCAAGGACATCAACCTGCGGATCAAGGCCGCGATCGCCGGCATCGTGTCCGAGGACTACGAGAACGACCGTGCGCTGGACGATTTCAGCCTGCTCTACACCGGCGCCACCGAGCTGCCGGAAGACTTCTGGAAGCGCCACGGCGATGACCTGCGCAGCTGGAGCGACAAGGGCCGCACGCATTACGAAATCCTGGCGCAGGATGGCGAGGAGTGGTACCCGAACCAGTACGTCTACCTGCCTGGCGAAGATGAAGTCGAGCTGCGCGTCAGCCGCGTGGTCGGCGACGGCAAGGTGGTGCTGTCACTGGTCGATGATTTCCGCCACGGCAGCCACGCCGTGTGGGGCATCAGCGCACGCAACCGAGAACAGAACTTCGCGCTCAACGCACTGATGGATCCGGAGATCGACTTCGTCACGCTGCTGGGTACCGCCGGCACCGGCAAGACCCTGCTGGCGCTGGCCGCCGGCCTGGCGCAGACGATGGACCAGCAGCGCTACCGCGAGATCATCATGACCCGCGCCACGGTCAGCGTCGGCGAGGACATCGGCTTCCTGCCCGGCACCGAGGAAGAGAAGATGACGCCGTGGATGGGTGCACTGACCGACAACCTGGAAGTGCTCACGCACAACCAGGAAGGCGGCACCTGGGGACGCCAGGCGACCAACGACCTGCTCGCCAGCCGCATCAAGATCCGCTCGATGAACTTCATGCGCGGCCGCACATTCCTGTCGCGCTACCTGATCCTGGACGAGGCGCAGAACCTCACCCCCAAGCAGATGAAGACGCTGATCACCCGTGCCGGCCCCGGCACCAAGATCGTCTGCCTGGGCAACGTCGAGCAGATCGACACCCCGTACCTGACCGAGACCACCTCGGGCCTGACCTACGCGGTGGATCGCTTCAAAAACTGGCCGCATAGTGCGCACATCACCCTGCGCCGAGGCGAACGCTCACGCCTGGCCGATTACGCTTCGGAGGTGTTGTGAACCGCTGCACCCGCCTGCTGCTGCCCACGGCTGCGATCGCCCTCGCAGCCGTCCTGGGTGCCTGCACCACCACGCGCGGCCCCGCCAGCGTGCCGACCGCCGAGCGTACCGGCCAATCCTGGGTGGTCACCCGCCCGATCATCGCCGCGCAGGTACTCGATACCTGCTCGCGCCCCAGTCCCGGCCGCGAGGCCGGGCGGGTCAGTGGTTACTGGGCGCCCAGCCGGCAGCAGATCGACCAGCTGGAAGCGCAGCTGTCGTCGCTGGAATCACAGGTACCGAAGGTGCTGGACTTCGACCGCCAGTACGTCGGCATCGAAAGCGCCGGCAAGCGTCTGATCTACATCAACGCCTTCCATCTGCCCGACGACAGCGGCATCAACCCGGCACGGGAAGCGATCCGCGTCTGTGACGGCGGCACGCAGTTCTGGGGCGCGGTATTCGACCCGGCCAGCAACACCTTCAGCGAGCTGCAGTTCAACGGCGGCTTCGGCGGGCCCTGAGGGGCCCCGCCGATGGGAATACGCCTGCCCACCTGGGTCTGGATCGGCGCGGTCGCGCTCTCGTGCGTTGCCGGCATGGTCAACGTGGTCGGCTTCCTCGGTTTCGAGCACCAGGCGGTCAGCCACATGACCGGCAGCACCAGCCAGCTGGGCATGGCGCTGGCCCAGGGTGACTGGCGCGCGGTCGGCCACCTGTGGGGATTGCTGATCGCGTTTTCGCTGGGCGCGATGCTCAGCGGCCTGCTGATCCAGGACAGCGCATTGCAGCTGGGCCGCCGCTACGGTGTCGCGCTGGCGCTGGAATCGGCACTGCTGCTGGTGGCCATTCCGCTGTTCGAACAGCATCAGATCTGGGGTGCACTGGCCGCCGCCATGGCCTGCGGCCTGCAGAATGCGATGGCGACCACCTTCAGTGGCGCGGTGGTGCGCACCACCCACCTCAGCGGCATGTTCACCGACCTCGGCATCGGCCTGGGCCACCTGCTGCGCGGACTGCCGCTGCAGGTACGGCGGCTGACCCTCAGCGGCCTGATCATCAGCGGCTTCCTCGCCGGCGGCATCCTCGGCGCCTGGTTGTTCATGCGCTGGCAATACGACGCCCTGCTCGCCCCCGCCCTGCTGACCGGCCTGACCGGGCTGGGTTATGTGGTGTACCAGCAGTGGGCGCGTTGGCGGCATTGAATCAAGGACATCCACGCATGGCGTGGATCTACCTTCCCCAGCTGGACCACGGCACAATCGCCGAATGAGCCCGACCACTCCCGTTTCCGCCCTCACCATCGCCGGCTCCGACTCCGGCGGTGGCGCCGGTGTCCCTGCCGATCTCAAGGCCTTCGCCGCGCACCGCGTGCATGGCCTGGCCGTGTTCGCCGCGCTGACTGCACAGAACACCCGTGGCGTCACCGCCGTGCATGTGCCACCGATCGCATTCCTGCAGGCGCAGATCGAAGCCTGCTTCGATGACTTCGATATCCATGCCGTGAAACTCGGCATGCTGGCCAACGCCGAGGTGATCCATGCGGTCGCCGACGCACTGGAAAAACATCGCCCGCCGCACGTGGTGCTGGACCCGGTGATGGTCGCCACCAGCGGCGCGCGCCTGCTGGAGGAAAGTGCGCTCAAGGCCATGCGCGAACGCCTGCTGCCGTTGGCGACGCTGGTTACGCCCAATACCCCGGAAGCAGAACTCCTGATCGGCCGGAAGATCGCCAACGGCGATGACGCCGAACAGGCTGCCTCTGCCCTGCTCGATCTCGGAGCCGGCGCAGTCCTGCTCAAGGGTGGCCACCTGCAGGAAGGCAACCGCGTGATCGATCGCTACTTCGACGGCGTCAGCAGCGAAGAATTCATCCACGCACGCCTGCCGCTGGACGCACATGGCACAGGCTGCACGCTCGCCTCGGCCATCGCCGCGCAGCTGTGCAACGGCCTGAGCCTGGCCAATGCCTGCGAAGCCGGCATCGACTACGTTGCGCGCGGCCTGCAGCAGGGCTACGCGCCTGGCCGCAGCGAGGTGCTGGTGCTCGATCACTTCGGCGCGGCACCGCACGCATGAGCCTGACGTCGAGCGTCCTCGCCGTGCAGTGCGACGACGGCCATCGCTACGAAGTGATCGCCTGCGTGCCCGCACAGCCCATCGCGCGCCTGCTGTGGCTGCCAGCGCTGGGCGTGGCCGCGCGTCACTACATGCCACTGGCATTGGCGCTGGCGGCGAAGGGCGTGGCGGTCTACCTGCATGAGTGGCGCGGCAACGGCAGCAGCTCACTGCGCCCCTCGCGCACGCAGGACTGGGGCTATCGCGAGGTACTCGAACAGGATCTGCCGGCCAGCCAGGCCGTCCTGGCCGCAGCGGATGACGCCGCCGACGCCCTGCCCTGGATCATCGGTGGACACAGTCTGGGCGGGCAGCTGGCCTGCGTGCATGCCGGCCGCAACCCGCAGCACTTCAACCGGCTGTGGCTGGCCGCCAGCGGCTCACCGTTCTGGCGCGGCTTCCCGCCACCGCGTGGCTGGCTGCTGCCACTGATCTATCGTTTCCTGCCGTGGATCGCGCAACGCCAGGGCGTGCTGCATGGTCGGCGCCTCGGCTTCGGTGGCACCGAAGCGCGCGGGCTGATCGCCGACTGGGCGCGCGTTGGCCTGAACAACCACTACGCCGCGGCCGGCATGGACGAAGACCTCGATGCGCAGATGGCGCGCGTGCATGGCAGCGCACAGGCCGTGTTGATGGAGCACGACTGGTTGGCACCGACCGGATCGATGCAGACGCTGCTGGCGAAGCTGCCGAATGTGGACGCGCAGCTACGCGTGCTGTCCGCGCAGGAACTGGGCACGCGCGCCGATCATTTCGCGTGGCTGAAGGCGCCGGAGGCCGTAGCTGACAGCTTTTTCATTCAGTTGGATGAAAATTTTCACAAAACTGTTGACGGTACGCGCCGACATCCGCATAATTCCGCTCCTGTCGCAGGGCGCCCGTAGCTCAGTTGGATAGAGTACCTGGCTACGAACCAGGCGGTCGGGAGTTCGAATCTCTCCGGGCGCACCACTCGACAGGTTTTCAGCATCCGCCGCTGGAAATGCAGTAAAATTAAGCAGTAAGTTGATTGTGTACCGCGCGCCCGTAGCTCAGTTGGATAGAGTACCTGGCTACGAACCAGGCGGTCGGGAGTTCGAATCTCTCCGGGCGCACCATACACAGTCAGCACAACAAGTTTATGTAATTGGCGCCCGTAGCTCAGTTGGATAGAGTACCTGGCTACGAACCAGGCGGTCGGGAGTTCGAATCTCTCCGGGCGCACCATTACACCGAAACAGCAGGCCTCGGCCTGCTGTTTTTTTATGTGTGTTTTTCGGCAGGGCTGCGCCCTGCACCCCTGGTAGTGCCGGCCGCTGGCCGGCAACCTCAACAGCAAAAGCAAAAGCAAAAGCTGGCATTCCGTGGGTTGGCGGGGCGGTGTCGGAGTGCGGGGACGCCGCAAGTACGTCCCTGTAGGCTTGGCAGCCGCATCCA
>NZ_JBDJKU010000099.1:0-10188 GCF_039673015.1 Stenotrophomonas sp. TWI1409 | reverse complement strand
GGTTGCGGGGGTGTCCGCGGCATGGATGCCGCGGCCAAGCCTCCATGGACGGATTTACGGCGTCCCCCGCAACCGGACCCACCCCGCCAACCCACAGGAACCCAGCTTTTGAAGTTGCTCCGGCTCCGGCCGTTGCTCCGGCCTCTGCGGGTGCAGGGTGCAACCCTGCAGAACAAACCCCACCCTACGCCGCCGTCGGTTGTGCAATCTTCCCCCGCGCACTACGATCCTGCGGTTCGCGCGCGCAGGCGCGCGCCCGTATTCCTGCTGAGCGCCCCGCGCGCCGCATCTGCCAACCCGAGGTATCCATGGTCATCAAACCGCGCGTCCGCGGCTTCATCTGCGTCACCACCCACCCGACCGGCTGCGAAGCCGCGGTCAAGCAGCAGATCGACTACATCCGCGCACGTCCGCCGATCCAGAATGGTCCCAAGCGCGTGCTGGTGATCGGCGCCTCCACCGGCTACGGCCTGGCTGCGCGCATCACTGCCGCCTTCGGCAGTGGCGCCGCCACCCTGGGCATCTTCTTCGAACGCCCGGGTAGTGAAACCAAGCCGGGCACCGCGGGCTGGTACAACTCGGCCGCGTTCCACAAGTACGCCGACGAAGCTGGCCTGTACGCCAAGAGCATCAACGGCGATGCCTTCTCCGATGAAGTGAAGGCCAGGACCATCGAGATGATCAAGGCCGATCTCGGCCAGGTCGACCAGGTCGTCTACAGCCTCGCCGCGCCGCGCCGCAAGCACCCGAAGACCGGAGAGATCATCAGCTCCACGCTGAAGCCGATCGGCGAGCCGATCACCCTGCGTGGCCTGGATACCGACAAGGAAGTGCTGACCGAGACCCATCTGCAGCCGGCCACCCCGGAAGAAATCGCTGGCACCGTCGCGGTGATGGGCGGCGATGACTGGCAGATGTGGATCGATGCGCTGGCCGACGCCGGCGTGCTGGCCAATGGCTGCACCACCACCGCCTTCACCTACGTGGGCGAAGAGATCACCCAGGCGATCTACTGGAATGGCTCGATCGGTGCGGCCAAGAAGGACCTGGACAACAAGGTGCTGGGCCTGCGCGAGAAGCTGGCCAGGATCGGTGGCGACGCGCGCGTGTCGGTGCTGAAGGCCGTGGTCACCCAGGCCAGCTCGGCCATTCCGACCATGCCGCTGTACCTGTCGCTGTTGTTCAAGGTGATGAAGGAAAAGGGCACGCACGAAGGCTGCATCGAACAGCTCGACGTGCTGTACGACATCCTCTACGGCGGCAAGGCCGATGGCGTGGCGGTCGATCGTCTGCGCCACGACCTGGTCGATGGCGATGGCCACACCGTCGCGCTGGTCGATGACGAAGGCCGCCTGCGTGCCGATTACAAGGAAATGGCCGCGGACGTGCAGGGCAAGGTGGTCGCGCTGTGGCCGCAGGTGACCAACGAGAACCTGTACGAGATCAGCGATCTGGCCGGCTACAAGGCCGATTTCCTGCGCCTGTTCGGTTTTGGCGTGGAGGGTGTCGACTACGAGGCCGACGTCAATCCGGCGGTGAATAACTAAAATCTGGTCGACTTGACCTGACCACCGAAGAGGCCGGCGAACGCCGGCCTTCTCTTTGGGTGGTGCCGGCCAGTGGCCGGCACTACCATCGGTCATCCGAACTCGAAACCCATCTCCGGCATCGCCGGGCCAACGAAGTCGCCCTGCACGTAGTCCACGCCGGCACTGAACAGCAACGTCATCGAATTGGCATCGCTGACGAACTCGGCGATGGTGCGGATGCCGGCTTCCTGCGCGCGCGCGGTGATCTGGCTGATGCGGTCGATGTTCTCGCGGGTGGCTGCCAGGTCGCTGGTGAAGCCACGGTCCAGCTTGAGGAACTGCGGCTGGAAGTGGGCCAGCAGCTGGAACGAATCCAGCCCCGAACCGAACTGCTCCAGGCCGATGCGGCAGCCCAGCGGTGCTACTTCGGCAAGGAATTGCTGTGCACTGCGCAGGTGGGTGAACACCTTCGCTTCCGGCGCATGCAGCCACAGCCGTTCGCCGGGCACACCCTGAGCCTGCAGCTCGCGGCGCAGGGTAGCGATCATCTGCGGGTCGTCGAACGATTCCGGCGTCACTTTCACCAGCATCTGCGTGGCATGGCCTTCGCGTGCACGCTGGCCCAGCACCGCGATGGCCCGTGACACCACCCAGCGGTTGATGTCGGCCAGCAGGCCGTGCTCCTCCGCGATACCGAGGAACGCGGTCGGACTCAGCAGTTCGCCGTTGTGCTCCAGGCGCAGGTAGGCCTCATACAGCTCCAGCGACTCGCCCTGCAGGTTCAGCACCGGCTGGTAGTGCAGCTGGAAGCCGTCACCGGCCAGCGCTTCACGGATACGGGCGACCCAGCGCAGCACGCGTTCTTCCTCCACGCGGTCGGCGGCGGCCGGGTCGAAGATGCGGCAGGTGTTGCCCAGTTCTGCGGCGGCCTGCGTGCATTCGCTGGCGCGCGCCAGCACCTGGCCGATGCTGGCGATCTTCTCGCCCACCTGCACGCCACCGATGCTGACCGTCACCGTGGCCGAGCGTGCGCCGATGCTGAAGACGTGCGCGGCGTAGGCTTCGCGGATGCGCTCGGCCAGCGCCACGGTCTGTGCGTAGGGCCCGGCCTGCAGCACGGCGAAATTGTGTTCGCCGAAGCGGGCCAGCTGTGCGTCCTCGCCGACCACCTCGGCCAGCTGGCCGGCAAGGGCGCCGATCAGGGTGTCGGCCGAGGCCAGGCCAATGTCCGGCAGCAGGCGCGCGTAGTGGTCCGGCTCGATCAGCAGCAGGCCGAACTGGCCTTCGCTGCGCCCGGCCTGGGCCACCGCGCTTTCCAGCTGCAGCATGAAGGTCGGGCGATTGAGCAGGCCGGTGACCTGGTCGCGCTGGCGCAGGTCCTCGACCTCACGTGCCAGCTCGGGGTCGAATTCCATGCGGCGGCGGAGCACCACCTGCAGGCAGGATTCGCCTTCGTAGGTGGCAGCGGCAAACTCCATCGTCGCCGGGAACGCACTGCCATCCTCGTGGCGCGCGTCGAGCTGGTACTGGGGCGGCGGCGCCTCGCCACGGCTGAGGCCCTTCAGCAGCTGCTTGAAGCCCTCCACGTGCTGGGCGGCGACCATGTCCAGCAGCGAGATGCCTTCGATGTCGTCGAAATGCTCGTAACCGAACATCTCCAGATAGGCGTCGTTGGCGCGGATGTGCATGCCTTCATGCACGTAGGCGATGGGGTCGCGCGAGGAGGCGATCAGCGCGTCGCAGCGGCGCTCGGTCTCGCGCATCTGCGCCTCGATGCGGCGCAGGCCACGACGCGCCTGCAGGTCCACCCACTGGTCACGGACCACGGCGAGCAGATGCTCCGGACGTTGGCGCAGGGCGAGGGCGCGGATGCCATGGCTGCTGGCCTGCACCAGTTCGTCCTCGTCGATGCGCTCGGCCAGCAGTACCAGTGGAATGTCCTTGCCGCTGGCAGCAATATGCTGGGCCACCAGTGGCAGCGGGATGCCCTGGGAGGGCGAAGCCAGCACCAGGTCGATGGCCTGGCTGGCCAGTACCTGGGCCAGCTCGGCTGCATCCTGCGGACGCCACGGGCGTACCGCGATGCCGCTGTTGCGCAGCGTGCTGACGATGGCTTCGGCATTCTCGCCGCTGTCATCGACGATCAGCAGGCGGATGGTGATGTCGTTCGCGTTCTGCATGCACTGCTCCCCAATCTGCAAATCTAGATACACGATGCGCGGCGAACCGTCCATGCGCGCACCCCTTGCACGCATTGAACGGCGATGTGGTTCACACCACGCCACCGGCTGCGTGGCCGCTGGCCCAGGCCCACTGGAAGTTGTAGCCGCCCAGCCAGCCGGTCACATCCAGCACCTCGCCGACGAAATGCAGGCCGGGCACGCGCTTGGATTCCATCGTCGAGGACGAGACCTCGGCGGTATCCACGCCGCCCAGGGTGACCTCGGCGGTGCGGTAGCCCTCGGTGCCACTGGCCACCAGCGGGAACGCGCCCAGCAGCTGTGCGGCCTGGCGCAGCACCGGCTCGTCCAGCTGGCGCACGGGCCGGTCGGGCAGCCAGTGTTCGCACAACCGCTGTGCCAGCCGCTTCGGCAGTACCTCGGCCAGCACCGTGCGCAGCTCGGCGGCAGGACGTTCGCGCTTCATCTGGCGCAACCACTCGCCGGCATCCTGGCCGGGCAGCAGGTCCAGCTCCAGCGCGTCGCCGGGTTGCCAGAACGAGGAGATCTGCAGGATCGCCGGGCCACTCACGCCGCGATGGGTCAGCAGCATGAAATTCTGGAAGCTCTTTCCGTTGCAGCGCGCCTCGATGGGCAGAGCGACGCCGCTGAGATCGGCCAGCCGTTCCTGGTGCTTGCCGCTGAGCGTCAGCGGCACCAGCCCGGCGCGGGTCGGCAGCACCTGGTGGCCGAACTGTCGGGCCACTTCATAGCCGAAGCCGCTGGCGCCCATGCTGGGAATGGAGAGGCCGCCGGTGGCCACCACCAGCGAGGCGCAATGGAACAGGCCCTGCGTGGTGTGCACGCGGAATCCATCGCTGCCATGCTCGATGCGCTGCACGCTGCAGTCGGTACGCACCTGCACGCCTGCCGCCTGGCATTCGTCCACCAGCATCTTCACGATCTGCTTGGACGAGACATCGCAGAACAACTGGCCCAGCTCTTTTTCGTGATACGCGATGCCGTGCTTGCTGACCAGCTCGATGAAGTGCCAGGGCGTGTAGCGCGCCAGTGCCGACTTGCAGAAGTGCGGGTTGGCCGACAGGAAGTTGGCCGGGGTGGTGCCGGTGTTGGTGAAGTTGCAGCGGCCACCGCCGGACATCAGGATCTTCTTGCCGACCTTGTTGGCATGGTCGATCACCTGCACCTGGCGGCCGCGCTGGCCAGCCGTGATTGCGGTCATCAGCCCGGCCGCACCGGCGCCGATGACCACCACGTCGCAACGGATCGTGCTCATGCCTTGGCGCGCTTGCGCCAGTTCGGGATCACGTCGAGCTGGATCTGGTCGTTGAGCAGCTGCACTTCACCGTCCTGGATCAGCACGCTCCAGCGCATGGCGCGCTGGATCTGCTGGCCCCAGCGCTCGACGAATTCACCGTCCAGATCAACCACCGAGAGATTGTCGAAGCGTGCCAGGCCCTTGCTCTGCTTGCCCCACCAGATCTCCGAGGCGTTGCCGCCGTAGTTGATCACCTGCACCTGGCGGCTGCGGTTGCTGGCCTTGCGGATGCGCGATTCGTCCGGATGGCCCAGGTCGATCCACTGCAGGATGTCGCCGGTGTAGTCGTGTTCCCACAGATCCGGCTCGTCATCGGTGCTCAGGCCGCGGCCGAATTCCAGGCGGTCGCTGGCGTTCAGCGCGAAGGCGAGCAGGCGCACCATCAGGCGATCGTCGGTCTCGGACGGGTGCTGGGCCAGGGTCAGGTTGTGGGTCGCGTAGTAGCCGCGATCCATGTCGCTGATCTGCAGTTCGGCCTTGCGGATGGTGGCGGTGAGGGCCATGGGGGGTCCGTGGACTAAAGACGACAATGATAGAGGTTTGCTCCAGGGGTGTCCGTTGCCGGTCTGTCTGCGCAGCGTCAACGGTGGCACTCTTGCGCTCTTTCCCGTGGCCGGAGTGGACGCCATGACCTTGCCCAGCCGCCTGCAGCTGCCACCCGGCCACTGGTCCAGCCTGCTCGATGGCCTGTGCGCGCGTTTCCCGCGCATCGACCGTGCGCAATGGCAGGACCGCTTCGCCCGAGGCCGCGTGCAGGATGCGCAGGGCAGGGCACTGGCGCCGGACATGCCTTGGCAGGTGGGGCTGGAAATCCAGTACTTCCGCGAGGTGGCCGACGAGCCGGTGATTCCCTTCGCCGAGACCATCCTGCATCTGGATGCGCACCTGCTGGTGGCCGACAAGCCGCACTTCCTGCCGGTGACGCCGGCCGGTGGGTATGTACGGGAAACCCTGCTCTCGCGCCTGGTCGTCCGCACCGGCAACACCGAGCTGGTGCCGCTGCACCGCTTGGACCGGCTGACCGCCGGCCTGGTGCTGTTTTCCACCCAGGCAGGCACGCGTGATGCCTACCAGCGGCTGTTCCGCGAGCGGCGCATCGGGAAGACCTACGAGGCGCTGGCACCGGCGCTGCCGGGGCTGGCGTTTCCGTTGCAGCGGGACAGCCGGCTGGTGCCAGGGGAGCCGTTCTTCCGCATGGCCGAAGTGCCGGGCGAGCCCAATGCCCGCAGCCGGATCGAGCTGATCGAGGCCGAGGGGCCGGTCTGGCGCTACCGGTTGCGGCCGGAAACCGGCCGCAAGCACCAGCTGCGCGTGCATATGGCGATGCTGGGCGCCCCCATCGAGGGCGATGACCTGTATCCACAGCTGATGCTGCGCCCGGATGAAACGGTCGAGGCGCCCCTGCAGCTGCTGGCGCAGGGGCTGGCCTTCGACGATCCATTGAGCGGCGAGCCCAGGCGGTTCAGCAGCCAGCGCCGCCTGTGCCTGCCCGGCCTGGGCGGGTAGGGCCGTTCAGCGAACCGGGCGCCGCGCCAGCCAGCGGTCCAGTTCGGCGGCGAACAGCTGCCGGTCACGGGGTCCCAGCGGCGGTGGGCCCCCGGTCTGCACCCCTGCGCCGCGCAGCTCTTCCATGAAATTGCGCATCGACAGCCGCTCGGCCATGTTGTTCGGGGTGTACAGCTGGCCACGCGGGTTCAGCGCCACCGCCTTCTTTTCCAGCACCAGTGCGGCCAGCGGGATGTCCTGGGTGACCACCAGGTCACCGGCGGCGACCCGCTCGACGATGGCGCTGTCGGCCACGTCCAGGCCCTGGGGGACCTGGATCGAGCGCAGCCAGCGTGAGGGCGGGGTCCGGATCCACTGGTTGGCGACCAGGGTCAGCTCGATCCCAACGCGTTCAGCGGCACGGAACAGGATGTCGCGAATGACGGTGGGGCAGGCGTCCGCGTCTACCCAGATGCGTGGGAGAGCGGGTTCAGCTTGGGTTTCAGCTTCAGTCATTTACCCAGTGTAGGGTAGGAAAATCCTGAATGGGGACTCGGAGTTAGCCTCGATCGGCTGCCAGCCCTTGTCACGTCTAGCGGGCGGGGTCTGCCCATGAACGTCCGGGCTATCGCTTTTTGCAGAAAACACGCGTATCGTTCGTCCCACTGTGTTTGCTAGGGTCACCGTGAATCGTGGCCTGGTGCAGTTGATCTCACGATCCGCTCATCGATCCGCTTTACCAACGCCTGCAACTCAGTCTCGGCCCCGATACCCGGTGGCTGCGATTTTTTCAACATGTGTTTCAGGAGTTAGTCAAATGTCTGATCGTCAGACCGGCACCGTCAAGTGGTTCAACGACGCCAAGGGCTTCGGCTTCATCACCCCGGAAAGCGGCCCGGACCTGTTTGTGCACTTCCGTGCCATCCAGGGCACCGGCTTCAAGACCCTGCAGGAAGGCCAGAAGGTTACCTTCATCGCCGTCCAGGGTCAGAAGGGTATGCAGGCTGACCAGGTGCAGGCGGTCTAATCCGTCTGCTACCGTTTGGTAGCCAGAACGCCGGAAGCGAAAGCTTCCGGCGTTTTTTATTGCCCGCCGTTTTTTGTAGAGTCGAGCCACGCTCGACTGTTCTCAAAGCCAGTCGAGCATGGCTCGACTCTACAAAGGGCATGCACTGCGCGCGGTACGATGTGGGCCTCCCCAAGGATCACCCCCCATGCGCATCGTCCACCATCTGGAAAACTCCCGTTCCCTGCGCGTGCTGTGGATGCTGGAGGAGCTGGGGCTGGACTACGAACTGCGCCGCTATCCGCGTGATCCGAAGACGCTGCTGGCGCCGCCGGAACTGCGCAACGTGCACCCGCTGGGCAAGTCGCCGGTGCTGCAGGATGGCGAGCTGGTACTGGCCGAGTCCGGGGCGATCCTCGACTACCTCGCTGACCGCTACGACACCCAGCGCCAGCTGTCGCCGTCGCCGACGCCTGCCGATGGTGCCGAGCGCATCGCCTACCGCTACTGGCTGCACTACGCCGAAGGCTCGGCGATGCCGCCGCTGCTGCTGACCCTGGTGATCGGTCGCATCCGCAGCGCGCCGATGCCGTTCTTCGCCCGCCCGATCGCACGCAGCATTGCCGACAAGGCCGAGCGCGGCTTCATCGGCCCGCAGCGGCGCCTGCACCTGGACTGGATGGAGCGCCGCCTGGCCGAAAGCCCGTGGTTTGCCGGTGAGCGCTTCAGTGCGGCCGACATCCAGATGAGCTTCCCGATCCAGGCCGCTGCCGCGCGCGGTGGTGGCCTCGACGACAAGCCGGCACTGCGTGGCTTCCTCAAGCGTATCGGTGAGCGCCCGGCCTACCAGCGTGCCGAGGCCCACGGCGGCCACCTGCAGGCGCTCAGCGGCAATTGAGGCGGGCGGCCGTCGCCCCCATCTTCAGCACCATGGATACCGACAGCCCCCGTTTCGACAACCGCCTGCTGCATACCCTGCCGGGCGACCCCGAATCCGGCCCGCGCCGCCGCGAAGTGCTGGGCGCGGCCTGGTCGCCGGTGATGCCGACCCCGGTGACGGCGCCCACGCTGCTGGCCTGGGCGCCGGACGTCGCCGCGATGCTCGGCTTCGATACCGCTGAGGTCGAGAGCGAAGGTTTCGCGCGTGTATTCGGTGGCAACGCACTGTATGCAGGCATGCAGCCATGGGCGGCCAACTACGGTGGCCATCAGTTCGGCCATTGGGCGGGCCAGCTCGGCGACGGCCGCGCGATCTCGCTGGGCGAACTGGTCGCACCCGATGGCCGTCACTGGGAACTGCAGCTGAAGGGTGCCGGACCGACGCCGTATTCGCGCGGCGCCGATGGCCGCGCGGTGCTGCGCTCGTCCATCCGCGAATTCCTGTGCAGCGAGGCCATGCACCATCTGGGGGTGCCGACCACGCGCGCGTTGTCGCTGGTCGGTACCGGCGACGACGTGGTGCGTGACATGTTCTACGACGGCCACCCGCGCGCGGAGCCGGGTGCCATCGTGGGCCGGGTATCGCCGTCGTTCCTGCGCTTTGGTTCCTTCGAACTGCCGGCCTCGCGTGGCGAAACCGCGTTGCTCCAGCAGTTGGTCGACGCCTGCATCGCCCGCGACTTTCCGGAGCTCGAAGGGCAGGGCGAGGCGCTGTATGGCGACTGGTTCGCGCAGATCGCGGTGCGCACCGCCGAGATGATCGCGCACTGGATGCGCGTGGGTTTCGTGCATGGCGTGATGAACACCGACAACCTGTCCGTGCTCGGCCTCACACTCGATTACGGCCCTTACGGCTGGGTCGAGGATTTCGATCCGGACTGGACGCCGAACACCACCGACGCGCAGGGCCGGCGTTATCGCTTCGGTACCCAGCCGCAGGTGGCGTACTGGAACCTGAGCCGATTGGCCCAGGCGTTGTCGCCGTTGTTCGCCGATGTGGCGCCGCTGCAGGCCGGTCTGGCGGCCTACCAGTCCACCTTCGTGGCCTGCACCCGTCGCGATGCCGCAGCCAAGCTGGGCCTGGCCGCTGCCGACGATGACGACCTGCAGCTCTACCTGCGCTGGCAGCAGTTGATGCAGGACGGTGCCATGGACATGACCCTGGCCTGGCGCGCGCTGATGCGCCTCGATCCGACGGCAGCGGATGCGGCGCTGCTGGACGCGGTGTACTACGACGAGGCGCGCCAGCAGGCGGTGCAGGCACCGTTGCAGCAGTGGCTGCAGGACTACGCGGCACGGTTGCAGGCCGATCCGTTGTCGGCCAGCGAACGCACGGCGAAGATGGCCGCGGCCAATCCGCTGTATGTGCTGCGCAACTGGTTGGCGCAGGAAGCCATCGACCGCGCCGAACAGGGCGACCTCGGCGGTGTTCATGCGTTGCAGGACGTACTGCGTGATCCGTACACCGAGCGTGCCGGGCTGGAGCATTTCGCCGGCAAGCGCCCGGCGTGGGCCGACAACCGCGCCGGCTGCTCGATGCTGTCCTGCAGTTCCTGAGGGTGGGTTTCGGCAGGGCTGCGCCCTGCACCCGCAGAGGCCAGGGCAACAGCCAGAGCAAAAGCGGATTCCGTGGTCTGGCGGGGCGGTGTGGGGCTGCAGGACACGCCGTAAACCCGTCAATGGGGGCTCGTTGGCGCAATCCTTGGCGCCAACGGTCCTGCAGCCCCACAC
>NZ_JBDJKU010000098.1:0-10461 GCF_039673015.1 Stenotrophomonas sp. TWI1409 | reverse complement strand
ACACGGGGGCCGGTGTGTTTTTTGTCTTTTGTGCCACACTGGGCCAAAAAACGACTTAATCCCCTCCGTCCCCTTTTTTGCTCAACGATCGTTGAGGGTTTTTACCTTCAGCGCTTCGCGCAGCGTCGTCAGATCCACCGGGCCACGCACTGCGATGTCGCGGGTTTCGCCCGGCAGCAGATCCAGCAGGTTGTCTTCCACCTGCACGTCCAATGCACCGAAGTCGATCCACGCCGAACGCATGTAGGCCGCGCTTTCCAATCGCAGACGGTAGTGGTCGCCTTCAATGGACAGGCTGGCCTTGAGCTTCTGCCGCGGCAGGATCTGATCCTTGGCCTCAACGAAGCCGACCACCTGGCGGGCACTCACCGCCCCGTTCTGCAGCAGTTCGAACACGGCCACCGTGCGCTTTGGATCGGCACCGGCCAGCAATTCGGCGTCGCGGAAATCACCGATCGAGGTGACACCGGCGGCAGCCAGCGACACCGCTTCCTCGCGGCGGCGAAGCACCTTGCCGTCTACATCCATCACCCGCAACCGCCAACGTGCATCCAGCGCGGCGCCATCATTGATCAGGCGCACCCGCGTGCTGCCTTCGTCGCGCAGCGCCGCCACCGCCACCGGCGCGAAGAAACGCCGCGCGGCGAAGTGCAGCGCCTTCCAGCGACCGAAGTAGTCCACGCTGGACCATGAAGCACCTGGCCAGACGTCGTTGAGCTGCCAGTACAGCGAGCCCATCGTGTACGGCCGCGAGGCGCGATGATGCAGCGCCGCCAGTGCGATGCCATCGGCCTGCATCACCTGGCTGAGGTAGACGAAGTCCTCGAAGTCCTTCGGCGTGCCGTAGCCCAGTTCGATGTAGTGCAGCAGGCGGCTGTTGCCCTCGCCGGCCATGAATTTCTGGTGCGCGCGGATCACCGGGCTGTCGATGCGCTGCTCGGCGCGGGTGGCGATCTGGTCCACCGTCGCCACCGACGGCCACGCCTGCAGCCCGTACTCGGACATGAAGCGCGGGGTCTCGCGCAGGTAGGCCTGCACCGGCAACGCCGGATTGCCCCAGACCTGCCAGTAGTGCTTGTCGCCACGCGTTGAATCGTTGGCCTTCTCGTCAAGGTCGTTGCTGGGCGAGCTGGACCAGTACGGCACGCCCAGCCCTTCCTCGCCCACCACCTGGCGCAGGTCGTTGCCGAACAGGTCGACGTAGCCCTGCCAGACCTTCGCCGCAAATGCCGGGTCAGCTGCCTTCAGGTCGCGGCCGTGACCCCAGTCCTTCCAGGCGGTTTCCTCCTCGTTGTTGCCACACCACAGCACGATGCTGGGGTGATGGCGCAGCCGGCGCACGTTGTCGCGCGCCTCGGCCACCACGCTGGTACGGAATGCCGGATCGTAGCCCGGCTGCATGCCGCCGCCGAACATGAAATCCTGCCAGACCAGCAGGCCTAGCTCGTCGGCGATGTCGAAGAACGCGTCGTCCTCGTAGTAGCCACCGCCCCAGTTGCGCAGCATGTTCATGTTGGCATCGCGCGCGGCGGTCAGCACCTGGCGCAGGCGTGCGGCATCGACGCGTGCGGGGAAGGCATCGAACGGAATGACGTTGGCGCCCTTGGCAAAGATCTCCACACCATTGATGACGAAGGCGAAGCCCTGCCCTCCCTTGCCGTCTTCCTCGCGGCGCAGTTCGACCGTGCGCAGGCCGATGCGCTGCTCGCGCGCCAGCGTTGCATCGCCGCCACCATCCAGGCCAGCCTTCACGGTATAGCGATCCTGCGCACCATGGCCCACCGGCCACCAGCGCCGCGGCGTGGCCAGCTCAACCGGCAGCTCAACCGTATTCTGGCCCGGCTTCAGCAACACCGTGCGTTGCACCTGGGCCACGTTGCGGCCTTCCGGATCCTGCACATCCACAGTGACCATCGCAGAACCGGCAGCGCTGCCCTGCTCCACCTGCAGCAACACCGCCAGTTTCGCCTGCTCCGCGCTCAATGCATCGGTACGCACGGCAAGATCGGTCAGGCGGTGCGCGTCCCAGGCCTGCAGGTCGACCCCGCGCCACACGCCGGCGGTGACATAACGCGGGCCCCAGTCCCAGCCGAAGTGGTAGGCCGGCTTGCGCGCGAAGTTGCCGACCATCGCCTCCTTCGGTTCATCGCCATACGGCGACGGGTAATTGCCGGCGATCTTGTGCGGCATCGCCTGCACGCCCGGCAGCAGGGTCCGAATCGGCGAGCGGAACACGATCTGCAGTTCATTGCCTTTCGCGCGCAGGCGCCCGTCCACACGTGCACGCCACGTGCGGTGCGCGTTGTCCGCGCGCAGCAGCGGCTTGCCGTTGAGGCTGACCTCGGCGAAGGTATCCAGCCCGTCGAAACGCAGCTCGGCATTCGGCTTGGCCAGCGTCGCCGCATCCACGTCAAAGCGGGCGCGGTACTCCCAGGCAGCCAGGCCGATCCATTGCAGCTCGGCCTCGGGTGCACCGACGTACGGATCGCGGATCAGCCCATGCGCCAGCAGGTCGGTGTGCACGCTGCCCGGCACCTTCGCCGCCCGCCATTGCTGCAGGCCCGGGTGGGCTGCACCCTCGGCGTCGCCGGGCAGCATGCGGAATTCCCACTGCGCCTGCAGAGGCGCTGCAGTTGCCGGGAAAGCGGAGGCTGCGACCAGCAGCAGGAGCAGACGGACAACGAGGGAAAGGCGATGCACGTGGCGCTCCTGTTTTTCCGCCGGGCGTGACCCAGCGCTACCGATTTCGGATTGCCAGGCATGGCCTGGCACTACTGCATTCGAACGATCTTCAACGCACGACGTTCAACACTTCGTAGCACGCGCCCATGGTGTGGTAATCCACCTTGCCGGCAGGGCTTTTCTCGTCGCTGTACTTGCGGTTGTCGGCATCGAGAATGCGGAACCATGCACCGTACTGGTGGTCGACGAAGTGCTCCCACGAATACGCCCAGATGCGTTCGTACCACTGCCAGTAGCGGTCATCGCCGGTGCGCTTGGCCATCAGCGCGGCCGTAGCCAGCGTTTCGGCCTGCACCCAGAAGTACTTGTCGTCGTCGCAGACGAAGCTGTCGCCGCCGATCGGGGCGCCGTCCATACCGGGCTGCCGGCGCGATTCCGGTGCGAAGCCGTAGTACAGGCCACCACGGGTGTCGTCCCAGCTGCGCGCCACGGCCACGTCGAACAGATGCTGCGCGGTCGGCACCAGCCAGTCGGCCTGCACGTGGCGATCGAGGATCAGCAGCAGTTTGGCCCACTCGGTCTGATGCCCCGGCTGGAAGCCCCACGGGCGGAACAGGTGCTTGGGATCGTCCAGGTTGTAGTCCCAGTCGATTTCCCAGTTCACATCGTAATGTTCCCAGACCAGGCCACCGGCCTTGGCGGCCTGGCGGCGGGTCATGTTGTCGGCCAGCTGCAGCGCGCGCTCGACATAGCGCTGCTCGCCACTGGCCTCGAACGCGGCCAGCATCGCCTCGCACATGTGCATGTTGGCGTTCTGGCCGCGGTAGCCGGTGAAGCTCCACTGGCCGTCAGCCTCGTCCTTGTACAGGCCATGCTGCGGCTCCCAGAAGCGTGCTTCCAGCAGCTGCCAGGTTTCGTCCATCCAGTCGCGCGCCTGCTCGATGCCGGCCTTCAGCGCGCAACTGTAGGCCAGCAGCACGAAGGCCACGCCGTAGCAGTGGTTCATATCGTCCTCGACCTTGCCGTCGCGCAGGGTCCAGGCATAACCGCCGGTGGCCGGGTTGCGGTGCACCTCGCGCAGATAGCGCACGCCATGCTCGACAGCCTCCCGGTATTCGGCATTGCCGAACTCGCGGTAGGCCATCGCATAGTTGAAGACGAAGCGGGTGCTGCTCACCAGGTGGCGGTGGCTGGCATCGTAGATGCTGCCGTCATCACGGAAGTAGTGGAAGAAACCGCCGTCCGGATCGATGCAGCGCGGGTGGTAGAACGCCATCGTATCGGCGATGTGCGCGCGCAGGAACGCGGGCGAACGGAAATCGGGCGAGGTGCTCATGCGGTAATGTCCTGGGCCTGCAGCAGCTGCTGCACTTCATCGAGCGAGGGCATCGCGGCGAACGCGCCCTTGCGGGTAACAGCCAGCGCACCCACGGCGGCACCGAAGCGCAGCGTGGCGGTGATCGCCTCCGGGTCCTGGCAGAACGCGGCAAAGCCTGCGCCCGCCCCACCACGCTCCAGCAGGCCGACCAGCACGCCACCGACGAAGGCATCGCCGGCGGCCGTGGTATCGACGGTGGCCACGCGGAAGCTGGTGACCGTGCCGTGGTTGTCGCGCGTGTACCAGTGCAGCGTGGCCGCACCATCGGTAACGATGACCCAGCGCGCCTGCGCGGCCAGAAGGCGCTTGAGCACCACTGACTCGCCATCGGCACCCAGCGGTGCCGCCAGGTAATCCAGCTCCTCGCGCGACAGCTTGACCAGGTCGGCGCGCTCCAGCGCCTGCCACAGGCGCGGCGTCGGATCTTCGTTGGCTGGCCACAGAGCCGGGCGCAGGTTGAGGTCCAGGCTGACCACCGCACCGGCGGCACGGGCGCGCTCCATGCCGGCGAAGGTCGCCTCGGCGATGGCCGGCTCGGTCAGGCTGTTGGAACAGACGTGGAAGCACTGCGCGCTGTCGAGGCACTCCGCCTGGAAGTCACTGTCACGGAACAGCAGGTCAGCCGCCGGCGGGCGGTAGAAACTGAAGCTGCGCTCGCCACTGGCATCCAGCGCGACGAAGGCCAACGCAGTCTTGGCGGCGTCGGTGCGCACGATGTAATCCGTGCCCACGCCGTGCTCGACCAGACTGTCGGCCAGGAAGTCACCGAACATGTCGCGGCCAAGCATGCCGACGAACTGGGTCTTCGCCCCCAGCCGCGCAGCCGCCACCGCCACGTTGGCCGGCGCACCGCCGGCGTACTGCAGGAACGCGCGCGGGGTATCGGCCGAGGCCGGCGGCTGCGCTAGTAGATCGATCAAAATTTCGCCGAAGCAGACAATGGCACCCATTTCCGACTCAGCCTCCCTGCGTTGCGGAAGCCGGCGGGCGCGAACCCACCAGGCCGTAGAAGATGATGTAGACGTAGCAGACCACCGGCAGCACGAAGCTGAGGTGCAGACCGATGCGGTCGGCCAGCACGCCCTGCAGCAGTGGGATGATCGCGCCGCCGACAATGGCCATGATCAACAGGCTGGACGCCTTGTTGGTCAGCGGGCCCAGACGTTCGATGGCCAGCGAGAAGATGGTCGGGAACATGATGGAATTGAACAGACCGGTCGCCACGATGCCGTACAGCGCGACCTTGCCACCCGACGCCAGCGTGACGCCCAGCAGCACCACATTGGCCACTGCGAATCCGGCCAGCAGGCCGCGCGGCGAGTACTTGGCCAGCAGCCACGCACCTGCAAAGCGACCAACCATGGCGCAGCCCCAGTAGGCCGACACATAGTGCGTGGCCTGCTGTTCAGTCATGCCGCCGATCTCCGGCAGTGCCAGGTAGTTCACCATCAGGCTGCCGATGGACACCTCAGCACCGACGTAGAAGAAAATAGCCAGCACGCCGAAAAGTACGTGCGGATGCTTGAGTGCATCCAGCAGCGTGTGGTGGCCGCTGTCGGCCTGCTCGGTGGTCTCGGTCAGGCTGGGCAGGCGGAACAGGTAGACGAACACTGCCAGCAGCACCAGTGCGATGGCCAGGCCCACGTACGGGCCCTGCACCGACTGCGCTTCGGCGGTACGGTAGGCAATCTGTTCGGCCACGGGCAGCGCGTTGATCTCGTCGCCGCTCTTCACTGCGGTGCTCAGAATCAGGAAACCACCAAACAGCGGCGCCAGCGTGGTACCCAACGAGTTGAGTGCCTGCGCCAGGGTCAGACGGCTCGATGCGGTCTGTTCCGGGCCCAGCAGCGCAACGTAGGGATTGGCTGCCACCTGCAGCACGGTAATGCCGGTGGCAAGTACGAACAGCGAACCAAGGAACGCTTCATAGGTGCGCAATGCGGCCGACGGCCAGAAGCCCAGCGCGCCCACGCCGGCGATCAGCAGGCCGGCGATGATGCCCTTCTTGTAGCCCAGGTGGGCCACCAGCCGACCGGCCGGCACCGACATCAGGAAGTACGCGCCGAAGAAGGTGAACTGCACCAGCATCGCGCGGGTGTAATTCAGTTCGAACACCGCCTTCAGGTGCGGAATCAGCACGTCGTTGAGGCTGGTCAGGAAGCCCCACATGAAGAATATGGTGGTGGCAACCGCCAGAGCAGCACGGACATTCATGACCGGCGCCTGGCTGCTGGAGGTACCCGATGGACGGGGCGTTGCGGAGATCGGCATGCGGTACGCGCCTCGATGCGCGGAAAGTCGTTGTTGCGTGGAAGGGGTATATGGAAGGAATCAGTTCGGTCGTGCGGCACTGCTTTCGCGGATGCGCAGCTGCACCGGCGCGACCGTGCGCCGTGGCGGCGCATCCGGTTCGTCCAGTCGTTGCAGCAGCAGCGCGGCAGCTTGCCGGCCCCGCTCGCGCGGATCGGCAGTGAGCGTGGTCAACGGCGGCACCGCGACCGACGCCTCGGAAATATCATCGAAACCGGTAACGGCGAAGTCGCCACCCGGGCGGATGCCACGCGAGTTCAAGCCCAGCATCAGGCCCAGCGCGACGGTGTCGTTGTAGCAGACCGCTGCACTCGGGCGATGTCCGTCGGCAAACAGCTCATCGGTGCGCGCCGCAGCTTCCAGGCGGTTCGGCGCCGACTCGATCATCCAGCCCGGCGGCAGCGACAGACCGGCCTCGGCCAGCGCCTGCTGGAAACCGGCACGGCGCTGGTGGCACGAGCTCGATGCAGCGTGGCCGCCGAAGAAGGCGATCTGGCGATGGCCGCGCTCGATCAGGTGGCGCGTGGCCAGATAGGCGCCGTGCTGGTTGTCCAGGGTCAGGAAATCCCAGTCGGCCCCGTCCAGCTCGCGGTTGAACAGCAGCACGTTGGCATTGGCACCTAGTGCCTGCCGCAGCAGCGCGGTATCGCTGCCCTCGGCCGGCGACAGGATCAGGCCGGCCGGCGTGTGCTCCATCAACGTGGACAGCACCGCCTGCTGCCGCTCCGGCGATTCACCGGTACTGCCGAGCAGGGTTACGTAGCCACGCCCGCCGAGCGCCTCGTCCACGCCCGAAGCGAATTCGGCGAAGAACGGGTTGGACAGATCGTTGATCACCAGCGCGATGCTCGACGAGGTCCGCCGGCGCAGGTTGGCCGCCGCGCGGTTGTAGACATAGCGCTGGCGGCGCAGTTCGGCCTCGACCTTGGCCCGGGTGTCGACGTTGACCAGCGGGCTGCCGCGCAGCACCAGCGACACGGTTGCCCGTGACACGCCGATGGCACGCGCGATGTCGGTCACCGTCACCGCCTTGCCGGCGCGCTTGCTGGGACTGCTGCCGTTGTCGTTCATCGTCTTCCCGGACTCCGCTGGATGCTCAAGCCTAATGGATCAGGGCCCTGTCGTGCCGTGCCGTTCGCTGGGTCACCGCGAACGGCACAGTCCGTCTCAGCGCAGCTGGCTCCCCGGTGCCGCACACCAGGACACCGGCAGGTCCTTCACCGCCGTGCCCCAGCCCTGCTCCGGCGCCTTCGCATCGAGCGCGAACTGCAGGCGCGGGCCCTGCTGCAGCTGGTTCCAATCCAGCCACACCGGCGCATGCGCCTGGCCATCGACCTTCACACCCTGCACGTACTGCAGGCGGCGGCCATCGGCACCCGGCGCATCGATGCGCAGGGTGCGGCCATTGCCCATGTCCACTTCCACCTTGCTGAAACGCGGGGTGTGCAGCAGGAACTGGCCGCTGCCGGGCACCGCCGGATACACGCCGATGGCACTGAACAGGTACCAGGCCGACATCGTGCCGAGGTCATCATTGCCGGTCACGCCATTCGGGGCATTGGTGAACAACTGCTGCGCGGCACGCACCACGGCGGCGGTCTTCCACGGCTGGCCGATCAGCGTGTACAGCCACGGCGAGTGCAGGTCCGGCTCGTTGTTCGGGTTGTAGCGGAACTGGTTGTAGTAGCTGTACGGCCCGACCACCCACTCCTTGCGGGCTGCATTGAGCGGGTCGGCCTGCAGCGCGTCCATCGCGAAGAACGCATCCAGGCGTCGGCCAGCCTGTTCGCGGCCATCCATCGCGTCGACCAGGCCCGGCACGTCCTGCTGCGCCAGCCACTGGTACTGCCACGCCGTGCCTTCATGGAAACCGTGGTGCGAGCGCGGGCTGTAGTGACCATCGGCCGGCGTGTACCACTGGCCGTCTTCGGTACGCGGGCGCGGGAAACCGGTGAAGCCGGTCTCGGCGTCACGCACCTGCGGGTCCCACACCTTGCGCCAGTTGCGGCCGCGCTCACGCAGCGTCGCCGCGTCCTGCGCATGGCCCAAGCCATCGGCCATCTGCGAAAGCGCGCAGTCGGCCAGCGCATATTCCAAGGTGGCCGAACCGCCGTGGTGCGGATCGACGTCCATGCCCTTGGATGGGAATGCGCGGTCGTAGACCACGTAGCCCTTGTCCAGGTAGGTCGGGTTGCCGGAACGGCCGGCCATGCGCGAGTTCAGCGGAGGAGTACCGAACGCGTTGCGGCGCAGCGCATCCCACGCCTGCGATTCACGGCCCTTGAGCGCACCGAAGCGCCACAGGTCGACCATGAACGGCGTGACCGGATCGCCGGTCATGATGTTGGTCTCGAAGTTGGCATAGCCCCAGCGCGGCAGCCAGCCACCCTGCTCGTCGATCGCCAGCAGGGTACGGCCGATGTCACGCGCCACGTCCGGGCGGGTCAGTGCCAGCCACTGGTTCTGCGCGCGGTAGGTATCCCACAGCGAGAAGTACTCGTAATAGGTCCAGCCATCGGCGCGGTGGATACCATCGTCATAGCCGCGGTAGCGGCCGTCGGCATCGTTGCCGGTCATCGGCTGCAGCAGCGCGTGGTAGGCCGCGCTGTAGAACACGGTGCGGTCATCGGCCGTACCGCCCTGCACACGCACCCGCCCCAGCTGCTCACGCCACGACTGCTGGGACAGTGCGCGCATGCGGTCGAAACCGAGAAGCGCCCCACCCTGCATGCCGTCCGCGCGCAGATTGATGCGCGCGCCTTCGGCGTCCACATGCGAGATCGCGCTGACCGCCGTCACCGACTGGCCCTTGGCCAGGTCGAAGCTGAGCCAGGCGCCGTTCGGCTTCTGCTCGCCTTCCATGCTGTGGCGCGCGCCGGGCAGGCCACCGCCCTCACCCCAGGTGCCATGCGCCTTGAACGGGCGGTCGAACTCGATGCGGAACCAGGTGGTGTACTGATGGCCGCCGCAGAAACTCTTGGTGACCAGCTTGCCTTCCACCACGCGGTCGCCGACCACATCGACCACGCTGCCGATCACCGAGTGGCGCTCATTGGCCTGGCCAACATTGACCAGCACGTGGCCGTCGCCACTGCGCTGGCTGAAGGTGTAGCGCTCGGCCGCGGCGCGCGTACGCGCAGTGGTCTCGGCATCGATGCCGCCGTAGCTGGTCAGCCGCACCTTGTAATAGCCCGCCTGGCCGATCTCGCCGTCATGCGTGTACGACGCGGCATAGGCCTTGTGGTCAAACTTCTTCGCGTTGCCGGTATCGAAATCGCCGCCGGGACCGATCGAACCGGTCACCGGCAGCACCGACACCTGCCCGCCCTGCTCCCAGCAACCTGCGCCGGAGATGAAGGAGTGGCCGAAACCGCGGATCTTCTCGTCGTCGTAGCGCCAGCCCGAATAGTGGCTGCCGATCGGGCTGACCTGGATCAGGCCGAACGGTGCCGACGCGCCCGGGAACGTGTTGCCGTCGTCCTTGCTGCCGATGAAGGTGTTGACCTCGCGCTCCAGCGCAGCCGGCGCGGCCTGCAGCAGCATCGGCGACGCCGAAAGTGCGAGCAGGCAGGCCAGGCGCACCAGCGGGCGCGAGGACACTGGGACGGCGGGAGCGGACGGCACTGGACGCATGTCGGGTTCCTGTAGTCGATGACGCGGAGGCAGACGGCCGGGGCCGTCCGGCACCGTTCCGCTGAGCCCCGCCATGACTGGCAGAAAGCTCCCCCTGGAATGACGCCCGACCCACCAGACCGTGAATTTAGATCGATTCAAGTAGAGCATGCAGGTTCAGCCGAATGCATTCTGCGGCGCAGCATGAGAGGGGGGGTTCGGCAGGGCTGCGCCCTGCACTCGCTCCGAGCTGGAGCAACAGCAACAGCAACAGCTGATTTCCTGTGGGGAGGCGGGGTGGGTCCGGTTGCGGGGGCCGCTGCAAGTACGTCCATGTAAGCTCGGTCGCCGCTTGCTCGTGTGCGCAGTCCTGCGCACACGGCAAGACCGGGGTTGGGCGGCCTGCCCACCCCGCCCCAGGCATGCCTCGGGCCCATGCGGCTCACGCCCCCGCAACCGGACCCACCCCGCCGTCGACA
>NZ_JBDJKU010000097.1:0-10608 GCF_039673015.1 Stenotrophomonas sp. TWI1409 | reverse complement strand
GTTCGCGGGAGTGTCCGCGGCATGGATGCCGCGGCCAAGCCTCCAGGGACGGATTCACGGCGTCTCCCGCGAACCCAACCCGCCCGACCCAGCGCGGCTTTCGCTCTTGCTTCAACGCGACCAAGCCCCCGCCACGAGGGGCTCAGCCGTTGGCCGGAATCACAGTTCCGAACGAATGCGCTCGCGCAGTGCTTCCAGATCCTTGGCAAACGCATCGATACCGGTCGCCAGCTTCTCGGTCGCCATCGGATCGGCCGCCAGATCCGCTGCGAACTTCGCCGCATCGATCGGGGTCACGGCCACGCCGTCGGCCGCACCGGCCACCAGCTTGCGCGGCAGCTCGCCGTGGTCGGCGTCCAGCTTCTCCAGCAGGTCCGGCGAAATCGTCAGGCGGTCGCAGCCGGCCAGCGCTTCGATCTGCGCGGTCGAACGGAACGAGGCGCCCATCACCACCGTCGGCGAACCGCGGCGCTTGAATTCGGCATACACGCCGCGCACGAACTTCACGCCCGGGTCTTCATCGATGTTGGCCGGGGTCTGGCCGTTGGCCACGTACCAGTCCAGGATGCGGCCGACGAACGGCGAGATCAGGAACGCGCCGGCTTCGCTGCAGGCCAGCGCCTGGGTCGGGTTGAAGATCAGGGTCAGGTTGCAGTCGATGCCCTCGGCCTGCAGGATGCGCGCGGCTTCCACGCCTTCCCAGGTCGCGGCGATCTTGATCAGGATCTTCTCGCGCGGCACGCCGGCATCGGCGTACATCTGGATGAACTGGCGGGCCTTGGCTACGGTGGCAGCGGTGTCGTGGGCCTGGTCGGCATCCACTTCGGTGGACACGCGGCCCGGCACCAGCGTGCTCAGCAGCGCGCCGACGCCGATGGTCAGGCGGTCGGCCACGGCGTGCACCACGGCTTCGCGGTCGCCACTCTGCTGGCGGCCCCAGGCCAGTTCGCGTTCGATCAGCTCGGCGTAGACCGGCAGGTCCAGCGCCTTCTTCACCAGGGTCGGGTTGGTGGTGCAGTCCACCGGCTGCAGGCGCTTGATCGCCTCGTAGTCACCGGTATCGGCAACGACCACGGACAGTTCGCGCAGCTGGGACAGTTTGGACGGGGTACTCATTACGGCTCCTGGTGCAGGGGGATCGAATCGCGCGCGGTGCGCAGCGGTAATCAGGGGCGGTCGTTGTGGACCGCGGTCACGCGCAGGCGCAGCTTGCGGCCGCCGGGCGCGTTCCAGTCGATGCTCTGGCCGATCGAAAGGCCGAGCAGGGCACTGCCGACCGGGGCCAGCACGGAAACCTTGCCTTCATCGACGTTGGCTTCGCGGGGGAAGACCAGGGTCAGGACGTGCTTCTCGCCCGACACTTCATCTTCGCACTCCACGCGCGAATGCATCATGACGATGCCTTCGGGAATCTGGTCCGGTGCCAGCACGGTGGCACGGTTGAGTTCTTCAGCAAGCGCGAGCGCGGCAGGCGTCTGGCTCAGCGCAGGGGATTCGAGCATGGCGTCCAGGCGGTCCATGTCGAAGGTGGAAACGGTGATCGACGGCGGCAGGCCGCTGGCGGTACTCATGGTGAAGCTCCTTGGTTGAAAGCCATGCAAAAGGCGGCACCTGCTGGCGCCGCCTGTCTGTATTGTGGGGACAAATGCGACCGGAATCGACTCCTGCCGATTCCAGGCCGGTGCTGCGGGGGTTCAGCCGTTCAGCGCGGGGCCGGGCAGGGCGGTCGTGTCGCCGGCGGCGTTGACCGCTTCCAGGGTGAACAGCGCCTGCGGCAGGCGCTTGAACTGATCGGCCAGCTCCATCAGGAAGTCGTTCATGGCCGAGCTGCGGCGCCAGATCATGGCGATGCGACGGCTGGGGCGGCCTTCGCCGGTGAAGTCGAGCAGGCGGATGTTGTTCGAGCGCGGCACCGGCGGCTGCACTGACAGGCTTGGCAGCAGGGTGATGCCGACGTCGGCGGCGACCATCTGCCGCAGGGTTTCCAGGCTGGTGGCGCGGAACTCGGACTTCTCGTTGGCACCGAACAGGCGGCAGACTTCCAGTGCCTGATCGCGCAGGCAATGGCCATCTTCCAGCAGCAGCAGCTTCTGCGTGGCCAGCTCCTGCACGTCCAGGTGTTCGCGACGGGCCAGCGGGTGGCGCCCGGATACGGCCAGCAGGAAGGGTTCCTCGAACAGAAACTCGGCATGCAGCTGGTCGTCGATCACCGGCAGGGCCAGCAGTGCAGCGTCGAGCTTGCCTTCGCGCAGGCGGTCCAGCAGCACATCGCTCTTTTCCTCGACCAGCAGCAGTTCCAGCTCCGGGAAGCGATCGCGGATGCGCGGAATCACATGCGGCAGCAGGTACGGGCCCAGGGTCGGGAAGATCCCCAGGCGCACCGTACCGGCTTCCGGATCGCGACTGCGACGTGCCGCTTCCTTCAGCTGTTCCACTTCGGACACGATCACCCGTGCCCGTGCTGCTGCTTCCTGGCCGGCCGGGGTCAGCATCACCTTGCGCGGTGCACGTTCCACCAGCGGCAGGCCCAGCTCTTCTTCCAGCTTGCGGATCTGCGTGGACAGCGTCGGCTGGCTGACGAAGCAGGAGGCGGCAGCCCGGCCGAAATGCTTGTGGTCGGCCAGGGCTACCAGGTACTTCAGATCACGTAGGTTCATCCTTACACCCCAGGGGTAACGGACCGGCTGACGGCATGGTTACCCGACAGGCAGACAATGTTCCCGGTGATCTGGGAACGATGGATCAGGCAGCTTCAGCAACGGCACCGCTGCTGCTGCTCACCGACGAGCGGATCAGGTGGTCGAACGCGCTCAGTGCGGCGGTCGAACCGGCGCCCATGGCAATGATGATCTGCTTGTAGGGTACCGTCGTGCAATCGCCAGCAGCGAACACGCCCGGCAGGTTGGTCTGGCCGCGGTCATCGATGACGACCTCGCCACGCGGCGACAGCGCCACGGTGTCCTTCAGCCACTCGGTATTGGGCAGCAGGCCGATCTGCACGAAGATGCCTTCCAGCTCGACGCGGTGGGCGTCGCCGCCGACACGGTCCTTGTAGACCAGGCCGGTGACACGGCTGCCGTCGCCCAGCACTTCGGTGGTCTGTGCGCTGGTCAGCACGGTGACGTTGGCCAGGCTGCGCAGTTTCTTCTGCAGCACTTCGTCGGCGCGCAGGCTGGAATCGAACTCCAGCAGGGTTACATGCGACACGATGCCGGCCAGATCGATGGCCGCTTCCACGCCGGAGTTGCCGCCGCCGATCACCGCCACGCGCTTGCCCTTGAACAGCGGACCATCGCAGTGCGGGCAGTAGGCCACGCCCTTGTTGCGGTACTGGTCTTCGCCCGGCACGTTCATCTGGCGCCAGCGTGCGCCGGTGGACAGGATCACCGAACGCGACTTCAGCACCGCGCCGTTTTCCAGCTGCACCTGCACCAGGCCGTCTTCACCGGCCGGCACCAGCGCACTGGCGCGCTGCAGGTTCATGATGTCCACCTCGTACTCGCGCACGTGCTGTTCCAGCGCCGTGGCCAGCTTCGGGCCTTCGGTCTCCTTCACCGAAATGAAGTTCTCGATCGCCATGGTGTCCAGCACCTGGCCACCGAAACGCTCGGCGGCGATACCGGTGCGGATGCCCTTGCGTGCGGCATAGATCGCCGCTGCCGCGCCAGCCGGGCCACCGCCGACCACCAGCACGTCGAAAGCGTCCTTGGCGGCGATCTTCTCGGCATCGCGCTTGCTGGCATTGGTGTCCAGCTTGGCCACGATCTGCTCGAGGGTCATGCGGCCCTGGTCGAAGACTTCACCGTTGAGGTACACGGTCGGCACCGACATGATCTCGCGCTGCTCGACTTCGTCCTGGAACAGGGCACCGTCGATGGCCACGTGCTGGATGCGCGGGTTGAGTACCGCGGCCAGGTTCAGTGCCTGCACCACGTCCGGGCAGTTCTGGCAGGACAGCGAGAAGTAGGTTTCGAACTTGTATTCACCTTCCAGGTTCTGCACCTGCTCGATCAGCTCGGCGGTGGCCTTGGACGGGTGGCCGCCGACCTGCAGCAGCGCCAGCACCAGCGAGGTGAACTCGTGGCCCATCGGCAGGCCGGCGAAGGTCAGGTGGATATCCTGGCCCGGGGTGCCCAGGTCGAAGGACGGCACGCGGCCCTGGCCATCGCGCAGCACCTGCAGCGAGATCTTGTCCGACAGGCTGTCCAGGGTCTGCAGCAGTTCCAGCATTTCCTGCGACTTGGCGCCGTCGTCGGCGTGCGCGGTGATCTGGATCGGGCGGGTCACGCGCTCCAGATAGGTCTTCAGCTGCGACTGCAGGTTGGCGTCCAACATCGGGTCATCTCCTGGCTTCAGGCAAACAGGGGGCGTGGCACCGCTGTAGAAGGTAGCGGACCAGCAGGGGGTAGGGGTGAACCCAAGACAGCGACCGTGGAAGGGGCTGGCTGGCCAAGGCGGGCGAGCGTTGGCTGTCTTGGGTTCACCCCCACGCCGGTGGGGGGACCGGCACGGGGATGAAAGGCGCGCCGTGGCGTGGGGCCACGGCAGGCCGGTACCGCTTTAGATCTTGCCGACCAGGTCCAGCGACGGGGTCAGGGTCTTCTCGCCTTCCTTCCACTTGGCCGGGCACACCTGGTTCGGGTTGGCGGCGGTGAACTGGGCAGCCTTCAGCTTGCGCAGGGTTTCGGAGACGTCACGGGCGATCTCGTTGGAGTGGATCTCCAGGGTCTTGATCACGCCTTCCGGGTTGATGATGAAGGTGCCGCGCAGGGCCAGGCCTTCTTCCGGAATGTGCACGCCGAAGGCGTTGGTCAGCTGGTGGGTCGGGTCGCCAACCAGCGGGAACTGGGCCTTGCCGACGGCCGGCGAGGTTTCGTGCCACACCTTGTGCGAGAAGTGGGTGTCGGTGGTGACGATGTAGACCTCGGCGCCGGCCTTCTTGAACTCGGCGTAATGGTCAGCGGCGTCTTCGATCTCGGTCGGGCAGTTGAAGGTGAAGGCGGCCGGCATGAAGATCAGGACCGACCACTGGCCCTTCAGGGTGCTGTCGGAAACCTTGATGAACTCGCCATTCAGGTAAGCATTGGCTTCGAACGGCTGGATCTGGGTGTTGATCAGGGACATCGTTTTTCCTCTGGGTGAAGGGGAGTGGGTGAATCGACAGGACCTAGAGTACCGACTCGCTATCGATAAGAACAATCCATTGATTGCATCTATTTGATAGATGTAGTCTATCAAAATGCACTGAGCAGGCACTGAACCCGGACGCTTTCATCCTGCAACTGCCTGTGTGACAAGGAAAATCTTCCGGAACGGCTGAATAGGGCCAATAGTCCCTCCTTATCCGCTCGGGCAGAACCTGAACGGATTGCAGCCTTTTGTAGAGTCGAGTCATGCTCGACTGCGGACCTGTGGATGTGTAGCTCGACTGCGGCAGAAGCAGCCGAGCATGGGCTCCGCTCTACAATTGCGGCATGCTTTCCCAAACCGAACCCACCCTGCGCCAGATCGTGGCCGAGGCCAGTGCCCGCCTCGGCGGCGTCGAGGCCCGCCACGAGGCCGAACTGCTGCTGCTGCATGTGCTGGAGCGCCCGCGCAGCTGGCTGTTCGCGCATGCCACCGATCCGCTGGCCGCCGCCGACCTGGCCGCCTTCGAAGCGTTGCTGGCCCGCCGCGTGGCCGGTGAGCCGGTGGCCTACCTGACCGGCCGCCGCGGTTTCTGGACGCTGGACCTGGAGGTCGACTCGGCCACGCTGATCCCGCGTCCGGAAACCGAGCTGCTGGTCGAGCTGGCGCTGGAGCGGCTGCCGCCAGACCAATCGCTGCAGCTGGCTGACCTGGGCACCGGCAGCGGTGCGATTGCACTTGCACTGGCCACCGAACGGCCCCAAGCGCAGGTGCTGGCTACCGATGCCAGCCCGGGCGCGCTGGCCGTGGCCGCGCGCAATGCTGCGCGCCATGAACTGCGCAACGTCCGCTTCGCCGAGGGCGGGCACGACTGGTATGCGCCACTGCAGGGTGCACGCTTCGACCTGATTGCCAGCAACCCGCCATACATCGCCAGCGATGATCCGCACCTGGCACAGGGCGACCTGCGTTTTGAACCGGCCACCGCGCTGGCCTCCGGCGTGGACGGGCTGGATGACATCCGCCGCATCGTCGACGGTGGCCAGGCCCATCTGCTGCCCGGCGGTTGGCTGCTGATCGAGCACGGTTGGGATCAGGGCGCGGCGATCCGCGCGCTGTTCGATGCGGCGGGTTTTGCGGAAGTACAGACCGTGCAGGATCTGGAGCAGCGCGACCGCATCACCCTGGGCCGGCGTCCGGCCTAGAATGGAGGTTCTCCTGCCCCGGCAGGGCATCACCCTGGAGCTGCAAGCATGCGTACGCTGTACCCCGCCATCACCCCCTACGACGTCGGCACCCTGAAGGTCGACGACCGCCACACGCTGTACTTCGAACAGTGCGGCAACCCGGACGGCAAGCCGGTGGTGATGCTGCACGGTGGCCCGGGCGGCGGCTGCAGCGACAAGATGCGCCAGTTCCACGACCCGTCCAAGTACCGCATCATCCTGTTCGACCAGCGCGGTGCCGGCCGTTCCACCCCGCACGCGGACCTGGTGGACAACACCACCTGGGACCTCGTCGCCGATATCGAGAAGCTGCGCGAGCACCTCAAGGTTGATCGCTGGCAGGTGTTCGGCGGCAGCTGGGGTTCGACCCTGGCACTGGCCTATGCCGAAACCCACCCGCAGCGCGTGACCGAACTGGTCCTGCGCGGCATCTTCATGCTGCGTCGCTGGGAACTGGAATGGTTCTACCAGGAAGGCGCCAACCGCTTGTTCCCGGATGCGTGGGAGCACTACCTCAAGCCGATTCCGTCGGTGGAGCGTCATGACCTGATCTCGGCCTTCCACCGCCGCCTGACCAGCGAAGACGAAACCACCCGCCTGGAAGCGGCCAAAGCCTGGGCGGTGTGGGAAGGCGCGACCAGCTTCCTGCACGTCGATGATGACTTCATCAACAGCCACGAAGACCCGCATTTTGCGCTGGCGTTTGCCCGCATCGAGAACCACTACTTCGTCAACGGCGGCTTCTTCGAGGTGGAAGACCAGCTGCTGCGCGACGCGCACCGCATCGCTGACATTCCCGGCGTGATCGTGCACGGCCGCTACGACGTGGTCTGCCCGCTGGCCAACGCCTGGGACCTGACCAAGGTGTGGCCGAAGGCGAAGCTGGAAATCACGCCGGCCTCGGGCCACTCGGCGTTCGAAGCCGAGAACGTGGACGCACTGGTGCGCGCCACCGATAGCTTCGCCTGATCGGTAACGCCGGGCCATGCCCGGCGCTACCGGCCCTCATCCACGCATGGCGTGGATCTACCGCAGCCTGGTAGTGCCGGCCGCTGGCCGGCAACCCGGAAACGGTTGGATGCGCGCAGACGCCGGCCAGCGGCCGGCGCTACCACTGCCCGGCCAGCAACGCGTCGGCCAGTACCTGCAGCTTTGGCGAGCATTGCCGCGAGGGCGGATAGATCAGTGACAGTGCGCGGCTGCGGCCTTCGAACGGCTGCAGCACGCGCTGCAGGCGGCCATCGGCCAAGGCGTCGGCCACGGCGAAATCCATCACCTGCACGATGCCGATACCGGCGATGGCCGCTTCCACCAGCGGATCGCCGCTGTCGAACACAATCCGCGTCGGCGGCGTGAACTCGCGCAGTTGCCCGTCCTGCAGGAACTGCCAGTCCACCAGCCGGCCACTGCGCAGGTTGCGCACCGCCAGGCAGGCATGATCCTGCAGCGCGGACACATCGTCCGGTGCGCCGCAACGGGCCAGATAGGCGGGGCTGGCCACCGTCACCCAGCGCAGCGGTCGCAATGGCCGCGCGACGATGCGCTGGTCGGCGATGACGCCGGTGCGCAGCGCGGCATCGAAGCCTTCCTCGACCAGATCGACCAGACGGTCGCTGAGCACCGCTTCCACCTGCAGCTGCGGATGCTGCTGCAGCAACGGCGCCAGCATCGGCACCAGCACCTTGCGCCCGAACATCGACGGCGCACTGATCTTCAATGTGCCCGAGGGCGTGCACGGGCGGTCGGCCAGTTGCCGTTCGGCATCGTCCAGGCCGGTCAGCAGTGGTGCCACCTGTTCCACGAACTGGCGGCCATCCGGGGTCAGCGCCACGTTGCGGGTGTTCCGCTGCAGCAGCTTCACCCCCAGCGACACTTCCAGCCGCCCGATCGCGCGCGACAGGCCGGACTGGCTCAGGCCCAGCTGGCCGGCGGCCACGGTGAAACTGCGCGCTTCGGCCACCTGCACCAACATGCGCACCGCATTGAGGTCCATCGAGGCTCCATTCATGCCGAAAATCATGACAGATATGGTCGGGGAGGGGTTTATTGATTGGCTCGCATCAATGAGACTGCGCTCCCCCACCGCGCCAGACCGCCGATGCCTCCCCTCAAATATCCGCGCTGGGCGCTGACCCTGCTGGCCACCGCCCAGCTGATCATTGCCCTGGATGCCACCATCATCTTCGTTGCCCTGCATGACATGGGCCGCGCGCTGCAGATCAACGCGCAGCAGCTGCAATGGGTGGTCAGTGCCTACACCGTGGCGTTCGGCGGCAGCCTGTTGCTGGGTGGCCGTGCCGCCGACCTGATCGGCCGCCGCCGCTTCTACCGGCTGGGCATGCTGCTGTTCGCGCTGGCCTCGCTGCTCGGCGCGCTGGCGCCGAACGCCACGCTGTTGATCATCGCGCGCGCCGCACAAGGCGTCGGGGCGGCGCTGCTGTTCCCGGCCACGCTGGCGCTGATCAACACGCTGTACGCCGAAGGCCCGGTACGCAATCGTGCGCTGGCGATCTGGAGCATGGCCAGTGCGGTGGGCCTGGCGCTGGGCACGCTGCTCGGCGGCGTGCTGACCCAGGCGTTCGGCTGGCCGGCGGTGCTGGCGGTGATCGTGCCGCTGGCCACGGCGTGCGCGGTCGCGGCCGGTACATGGCTGCCGTCCGATGGTCCACGCGTGCAGGGCCGTTCCTTCGATCTGGCCGGTTGTCTCACTGTCACCGCCGGCGGCAGCCTGTTGGTCACCACCCTGGTGCAAGGGCCGGAGTGGGGCTGGACGGCGCCGGCTACGCTCATCTGCCTGCTGCTTTCAGCCGTACTGTTGACGGTGTTCGTACAGATCGAAAAGCGCAGCCGTGACCCGCTGATGCAGTTTTCGCTGTTGCGCCTGCCCGGCCTCCGCGCCGCGCTGGGTCTGACCTTCGCTTTCATGAGCAGCTATGGCGTGCAGTACTACTTCCTGGCGCTCTACTTCCAGGATGGCTATGGCTGGAGCCCGCTGCAGGCCGGTATGGCCTTCCTGCTGCCGACATTGGTGTGCACCTTCGGCATCCGGATTGCCGAACGCATGCTGCGGCGCCGTTCGCCACGGCAGGTGCTGGCCTGGGGCTTCGCCGCAGGTGCCGTCGGCATCGCCGCGGTGGCCCTGGCGATGCCGCATGGCGCCAGCTACTGGCCGCTGTTGCCGGGCATCGTAGTGCTCAGCGTCGGCCAGGGCATGAGCTGGACGGCGATGTGGATCGTGGCCGGGCAGGGCGTGCCGGGTCCGCAGCAAGGCGTCGCGTCCGGCATGGCGGCCACCGCCCAGCAGATCGGCGGCGCCTTGGGATTGGCGGTACTGGTGATGGTCGCCAACGCCGCGCGCGGCACGCAGGCGGCAACCAGCCCTGATGCGTTGCAGGGCATGGTCAATGCACAGTACGGCGCCGCGCTGTTCGCCGCGCTCGGCGTGGTGATCGCGCTGGGCCTGCGCCCGACGCCGGTAGACTCGGCAGCGACTGCCTGCCTGAGCACCGACGCATGATCGAACTGTTGGACCTGCAACAGACCCTGCATGCCTTCGCTGTCTGCAACGATGACGATGAGGTGTGGAACGCCTTCGGCTGGGTGATGGCCAGCAACGAGGACCTGCTGGCTGCGCGGTTGTGGTTGCCGTCATCCAGTGATGAAGCGCTGGATGACGACGGCGAGCGATCGGCCGCTTCGGCAGCGATGGGGCTGTTCCCGTATCTTGAACCGGCCACGTTTGCCGACGTGCTGGATGTGCAGAAGCGGCAACGCCCGCTGTCGTCGCTGCAGGACTACGCGCAGGCACTGGCCTACTACGCCGAGTACGACGCGTTCCAGCAGGTCGAGGGTATCGACGAGGCCCTGGGCGAAGCGGGTGCTGAGGAACAAGCGGAGGCGCGCGAGGCAGGGGGGGGCGCAGGCATCTTCGCTTCCTTCGATCTGACGCTGAAGGCGTGCCCGGAGGGGCAGATCAAAGCCGCAGCGCAGCGCGTGGCGCGCCTGATGGAGATTCCGGTGGGCGAGGCGCTGGCACGCTGCCGTGCGTTGCCGCTGGTCCTGGGTGAAGCGCTGGATCGTCGCCGCGCGCAGGCGATCAAGGATGATTTCGAAGCGATCGGTGCGACCGTGCAGGTGCACGGGTTCAAGCCGTTCCCGTGGATGGATGCGCCCGTATTGCGGTAGTGGGGGGCGCCGGGCCGTGAAAACACGGGAGGTTGTTGAATTTAAATTGGGGCGCCCCGCCCCCGCCACC
>NZ_JBDJKU010000096.1:0-11420 GCF_039673015.1 Stenotrophomonas sp. TWI1409 | reverse complement strand
TTCGATGCCTGGTGCAGCCGGCCAGCGGCCGGCACTACCGCGCGTTACCAGTCCAGCTGCTTCGGCAGCAGGCCCTGCAGTTCCTGCTCGGTCAGGTTGCGCCACTGGCCCGGCTTCAGCGCGCCGATCTTGATGTTGTCGATGCGCACGCGGCGCAGCTGGGTCACGCGATAGCCGAACTCGGCGGCCATCAGGCGGATCTGCCGGTTCAGTCCCTGCTGCAGGGTGATGCGGAATCCGAACTTGGCGATGCGCGAGGTCTTGCACGGCAGCGTCATCTGGTCGTGGATGCGCACGCCGCGCGCCATGCCACGCAGGAACTCGTCGGTGACCGGCTTGTTCACCGCCACCAGGTACTCCTTCTGGTGGCCGTTCTCGGCACGCAGGATCTGGTTGACGATGTCGCCGTTGCTGGTCATCAGGATCAGGCCTTCGGACTCCTTGTCCAGGCGGCCGACCGGGAAGATGCGCTGTTCGTGGCCGACGAAGTCGACGATGTTGCCCTTGACCGAGGTTTCGGTGGTGCAGGTGACGCCCACCGGCTTGTTCAGCGCGATGTAGACGTGGCGGCGGGCGCCGGGCTTGCGTGCCACGCGCGCGCGCAGCGGCTGGCCGTCGACCAGCACCTGGTCTTCCTCGCCCACCACCGCACCGGTGCCGGCCGCGTGGCCGTTGACGGTGACGCGGCGGGCGGCGATCAGGCGATCGGCCTCGCGGCGGGAGCAGAAGCCGGTGTCGGCGATATGTTTGTTGAGTCGGGTGGTCATCGGTCCATTATCCGGCATCGCCGCCCGCTGCGCTTCATGCCGGGGCCGGCGGATCGAGCTCTTCGCCGTCGAACACCCGGTTGCGACCCGCCCGCTTGGCCACGTACATGGCATGGTCGGCCCGCCGCAGCAGCCCGGCCAGGTCATCCTCACCCGGCCGCCACTGCGCCAGTCCGATGCTGGCGGTCACTTCCAGGCCCGGCACCTGCAGGGCCTGGCCGGCTTCGGTGATGCGCTGGCGCAGGCGGTCCAGGCGTGCCGACGCCGCCTCGCGCGGCATGCCCGGCATCAGCAGCAGGAACTCCTCGCCGCCCATCCGCACCACTTCGTCCTGGCTGCGGACTGCCGTGCGCAGGGCACGCGCTACCGCCACCAGCACCTGGTCGCCCACCGCGTGGCCATGGCGGTCGTTGATGTCCTTGAACAGGTCGATGTCGAGAAAACCGATCACCAGCGGGCCGCGCTCACGGTCGACCTGTGCCAGGTGACGGGCCAGCTGCTGCAGGCCGGCCCGGCGGTTGGGCAGCCCGGTCAGGCCATCGGTTTCGGCCAGCTGGCGCAGTTCATCGCGCTGCTGGCGCAGCCGGCCCAGCCGCTGGTTCATGGCATAGGCGGCCATCATCAGCAGCCAGGTCACCGACAGCTGCAGTGCTTCCACCCGGTACTCCAGCAGCCACCCCGCACTGCTGGCATCGGCTGCGATCATCACCAGCAGTGGCACCAGCGCCGCCAGGCCCGCCAACGCCCAGCAGTCACCGCGCAACCAGGCACGCATGCCAGCGGCCAGTGACAACAGGCAACCGAGGATGAAGGTCAGCTGCAGGCTCTGCGCGACCAGCGCCAGGGTGTCCCAGCGCAGCCACGGCACCAGCGCGGCCAGTCCCATCAGGCCCCACAGCACAGCCTGCTGTGCCGGCCGCGAGCGCGGCAGCAAGCGGTCCCCACCGTTGAGGCGCCACAGAGCGGGCAGTACCAGCGCCTGGGTCGCGGCGGTCAGCGCCAGCAGCCACCATGCGCCGCGCTCGCCCACCGGCAGCCACGGTTCGGGGTAGCCGCTCAAGCCGCCAAGAACCGCCTGCCACACCACCACCACGATCGTCGCGCCGATGTAGACCAGGAAGCTGCGGTCACGGGTGGTCAGGTAGGCCATCAATGCCGACAGCGCCAGCGCGATCGCCACCGCGATGCAGGCCGCGCGCACCAGCAGGCGGGCGGTATCGTTCTGCTGGACCGGACTGGGCGCCCCCAGCCGCAAGGTCGGCACCCAGCGCGCTTTCAGCGGCGCCTGCCACGACACCAGGAACGGCTCATGGCTGCCTGCCGCTGGCACCGCCACCAGGCCGATGCCGGCGCGGAAGCGCGAATCACGGGTGCGCGCATCGTGCATGTTGCCGCAGATCTCGCGGTCACCATGCTGTACGCGGACTTCGCCAGCGAACACGTTGAACACATCCAGCGCCTGGGGTTGCCCCGACCAGCCCCCGGGCGGCGCCGGTACCTCTACCTGCTCGCGCGGCCCGGCCAGCATCGCGGGCGTACAGCCACGATGGGGTGTCGGTTCGTCCGTCGGTGCGCCAACCAGCAGGAAATCCCGGCCGGCCTCGGCCAGGCGCGCGTGCACCAGACCGGGAAGCAACACTCCCATCAGCAGGACGACCAGCAGCGCCCCTGTTTCGTACCGCCACTGCCTGACGCCCACGCCACATCCTGTTCCTGCTTACGTCCGCGCCCACTGCGCGTCGCCCCTGGCGCGCATTATCGCAGCCGGGCACGCCACGCATGTGTAGACCAAAGTCGCCGTGCGCCGTTCAGCCAGCGGCCGGAGGCCCCTTCACCGCCACCAGGCGGACCGGCCTCAGGTCACTCAGGGTCATCCGTTCCAGCGGCTGCGGCCGCTCGATCGCGTAGCCCTGCAGGCCCTGCACGCCGAGCCGGGTCAGTGCGCCAGCCACCTCGGCGGTTTCCACCCATTCGGCCACCACCTCCATCTGCAGTTCCCGCCCGAGCTCGCTGATCGCCCGCACCGTGGCGTGGCTGACCGGGTCGGTGTCCATGTCACGCACGAAGGTGCCGTCGATCTTCAGGATGTCCGCAGGCAGCTGGCGCAGATAGCCGAACGAGGACAGGCCGGAGCCGAAGTCATCCAGTGCCATCCGGCAGCCACGCGCTTTGACCGCATCGATGAAAGCGCGTGCCTGGCTGAGGTTGCTGATCGCCGCGGTCTCGGTGATCTCGAAACACAGTTTCGAGGCCAGCGCGCGGTTGCGCTCGAGCAGGTCGCAGACGAAGGCGAGGAATCCCGGCTCGGCGATCGACTGCGCCGAAACGTTGACGTTGCACAGGCCCAGCTGGCGCACGTGTGCCGGGCAGACCTGCAGGTGGCGGAACAACAGCCCGAGCACGTGCCGATCCAGCGCCACCGCCATGCCGTATCGCTCCACCGCCGGCATGAACTGACCGGGCAGATGCAGGCTGCCATCGGTACCACGCATGCGCACCAGCACCTCGTAATGCAGGTAGGACGGATCGCCCACGCGGGCGATGCGCTGCGCGTACAGCAGCATGCGATTCTCCGCCATGGCCAGGCTGACACCCTGCAGACGCTCGGCCTCCTGCCGCCGCTCCTCCAGCGCCATGCGGTTCTCGTTGAAGCAGTGCACACGGTTGCGACCGGCCTGCTTGGCCGCATAGCAGGCGCTGTCGGCGGCGCTCATCAACCAGTTCGCGTCCGGCGCCTCGGCACTGACCTCGACCACGCCGATGCTGCAGCTCAACTGCGGGCTGCCCTCGCTGATCGGGAACGTGGCCTGGCCCAGGTTGCGGATCACCCGCTGCAGTACCCGCTTGGCTTCATCCTGGCCGGCGTGGGCGAGAAACACCGCGAACTCATCGGCCCCCAGGCGGCCGACCCAATCGCCATCACGCACCGCCGCCACCAGATAGTCGGCGAAACCGCGCAGCATCTGGTCGCCGGCGGCATGACCGAAGCTGTCGTTGACCAGCTTGAAGTGGTCCAGGTTGATGTAGCACAGCGCATGCGTACCACCGTCCGTCCGGACCTGCAGCAGCGCGCGTTCCAGCAGGCGTTCGATCTCGCGGCGGTTGATCAGGCCGGTCAGCGGATCGTGGCTGGCGTGATGCTCGATCTCGCGCGCCAGTGCATGGTTCTGGCTGACATCCTCGATGATCGCGAACACCGACAATCCACCGCCCGAGCTGCGAACCGCGGTACCGCTCCAGCGTCCCCAGACGAGGCTGCCATCGCGCCGCCGGAAACGCAGCTCGCTCGGCCGCAGCTGCCGGTCCCAGTCGATGCGGCCGACACCGTCGAGGACCAGTTCCCCCTCCATCAGCAGGTCACCCAGCAGCATCTGCAGCAGCACATCGCGCCGGTAGTCGAGGATATCCGCCATCGCCTGGTTGGCCTCGACCACGCGGCCATCGGTGTCGAGCTTCAGCATGCCGACATTGGCCTGGTAGAAGGCCGCGCGGAAGCGGCTCTCGTGCTCGGTCAGATCCTTGCCGACGCGACGCGCCAGCGCCACTGCCATCAGGCTGATCACCAGCACCGACAGGCCGCCAACCATCAGCGTGGCGATCCGGACCATGGTGGCCATCCTCAGCAGCGCCTGCGAGAACGCCTGGGCCTGCACCTGCAGGCGGCGGTCGAGATCCCGCAGCTGCTGCAGGTAGCGATTGCGGTCGGCCACGGGCAGTTCACCTGCCGCATGCCTCCGTTGCAGCTCGGCGACCAGGGCCTGCACAGCCTCCAGATCACCATCGGTCTGCCGCCACAGTGCAGTGGCTTCGCGGAATGCTCCCAGGTCACGGGCGTAGCGGAACGAGAACACCAGGCGTGGAATATCGGCGCGCGCGTTGCCGCCCTGCAGGAAACCCTGCCGGGCCTTCTCCTCGTCCGGTACCGCCTGTTCCAGCGCCAGCCGGGCCTGCAGATCCCCCAACGGAATCCGCAGGGCCTGGCGCGCGTCATCCAGGTCCTGCGCATCGCCACGCGCCAGGTAGCGGCTCAGCGCAGCGGTCGCATCCTGCTGCCCCCGCGACCAGTAGCCCTGGCCGGCAATCCAGGCCGTCGAGGCCGCCTGCAGTTCCTGGATCAACGCGGACAGCGCGACCAACCCGATCGCCATGCCCGTCAACAACGCAAAGCGCAATCCCAGGCCACGGGTCATCGGCACCCGCCGGCTCTGCTGGTCCGTGCCACTTCTACCCATCCCGGATCCCCCCGAATGTGCTGCGGTGACAACCTCCCTTGGAACCGGCCCAGCCTATGACCGGCAATGTGTTTGCCATGCGAAAAGGGGACGGAGGGGATTAAGTCGTTTTCGGCATAAGCGCACTGCCGGGCATAAACGACTTAATCCCCTCCGTCCCCTTTTCCAGGCCCATAACGGACAACGCCAACCCGGAGGCTGGCGTTGTTCAGGACCGCAGGTGCGGCTTAGAAGCTGCGCGGGCCGCGCGGCTTGAAGCCGTCACGACGCGGCGGGCGGCTGTCGCGGTCACCGCCGCGGTCGCCACCGTGGCCACCCGGACCGCCCGGGCCACCGCGACGCGGGCCACCCGGGCCGCCCGGACCACGCTTGTCGAAGCGCGGCTTGAACGGACGCGGGGCCGGGTTGGTGTCTTCACCCGGAGCCAGCGCACGCATCTGCAGCTGCTGGCCGGACACCCACACCTTCTGCAGGTGCGACAGCACGTCCGGCGGCATCTGTGCCGGCAGGTCCAGCAGCGAGAAGTCGTCGTGGATGTCGATGCGGCCGATGAAGCGGCTTTCCAGGCCAGCTTCGTTGGCAATGGCGCCAACGATGTTGGCCGGCTTCACGCCGTGCTGGTGGCCGACCGAAATGCGGTAGGTCTCCATGCCCTGCTCAGGCGCACCACGTGGCGGAACCTCACGGCGCGGACGCTGCTCGAAGCCACCTTCGGCGTCGTCGCGGCGCGGGCCACGCTCGAAGCGCGGACCACGCTCGTTGCGGTCGAAGCGATCGCCACGTTCCGGGCGGTCACCACGGTCGAAGCGTTCGCGCGGTGCGCGCTCTTCACGCGGGGCACGCACCGGCGGCTGCAGCAGGAACGGGGTGTCACCCTGCAGCATCTTGGCCAGCGCGGCAGCCACTTCGATGGCCGGCACGTTCTGCTCGTTCTCGAAACGCTCCAGCAGCTGGCGGTAGAAGTCCAGGCCACCGGCGCCGAGGGTTTCGCTGATGCGCGAGGTGAACTTGTTGATGCGGGTGTCGTTGACCGCTTCCACGCTCGGCAGCTGCATCTCTTCGATCGGCTGGCGGGTGGCGCGCTCGATCTGGCGCAGCATGCCCTTCTCGCGCGGGGTGGCGAACAGGATCGCCTCGCCGCTGCGGCCGGCACGACCGGTACGGCCGATGCGGTGCACGTAGCTTTCGGTGTCGTACGGGATGTCGTAGTTCAGCACGTGGCTGATGCGCTCCACGTCCAGGCCGCGGGCAGCCACGTCGGTGGCGACCAGGATGTCCAGCTTGCCTTCCTTCAGCATGGCGATGGTGCGCTCACGCTGGGCCTGCTGCATGTCACCGTTGATGGCGGCAGCGGCCAGGCCACGGGCCTGCAGCTTGCTGGCCAGTTCTTCGGTGCCGGCCTTGGTGCGCGCGAAGATGATCATCGCGTCGAACGGCTCGACTTCCAGGATGCGGGTCAGCGCGTCCAGCTTGTGCATGCCGCTCACCCACCAGTAACGCTGGCGGATGTTGGCCGAGGTGGTGGTCTTGGCCGCGATGGTCACTTCCACCGGGTCCTGCAGGTAGGTCTGCGCGATGCGGCGGATCTGCGGCGGCATGGTGGCCGAGAACAGGGCCACCTGGCGCTGCTCCGGCAGCTTCTTCAGCACGGCTTCGACGTCGTCGATGAAGCCCATGCGCAGCATTTCATCGGCTTCGTCCAGCACCAGCGTCTTCAGCTCTGACAGGTCCAGGGTGCTGCGGTCCAGGTGGTCGATCACGCGGCCGGGGGTACCGACCACGATGTGCACGCCGCGGCGCAGGGCCGACAGCTGCTGGCCGTACGGCTGGCCGCCGTACACCGGCAGCACGCGGAAGCCCGGGATCTTCGACGAATAGGACTGGAACGCCTCGGCAACCTGGATGGCCAGTTCGCGGGTCGGTGCCAGGATCAGGGCCTGCGGCTTGATCTGCTGCAGGTCGATGTTGGACAGTACCGGCAGCGCGAACGCTGCGGTCTTGCCGGTGCCGGTCTGGGCCTGGCCCAGCACGTCGCGGCCTTCCAGCATCGCCGGGATGGTGGCGGCCTGGATCGGCGACGGGGTTTCGTAGCCGATGGCGGTGACCGCCTGCATCACGGGCTCGGACAGGCCGAGCTGCGCAAACTGCAGCGGCGCTTGGGAATCTTGGGACATGGGGAACTCCGAAGACACTGCCGTCTTCCTGGCAGTGCGATAAAAAAGGTGATGGTCCGCGCTTTGGGCGCCCTTCTTATCGCGTGCCCTGGCGCTGCTCGGTTGGAGGAGATTTCACTCGCTCAGAGCGGAATCATACCGCATTGATCCTGAACAAGGCGTACAGCTTGCCGTGCGCGTACCGTCATGCCCCAAGCTGGCGCACAATACGCGCCCTCTTCACCGGCCCGGCCGCTGCTGCGCCCTTCCCCAGGAACCCCGCTCCATGCAGATTCTCGAATTCGACCTCGACGGTGACTACGTCGAACTCAAGCAGCTGCTCAAGCTGGCCGACCTGGTCACCAGCGGCGGCGAGGCCAAGATGGTCATCAGCGACGGCCAGGTGCGGGTCGACGGCGAGGTCGAACTGCGCAAGGCCTGCAAGATCCGCGCAGGCCAGGTGGTTGAATTCGCCGACAGCCAGATCCGCGTGCTGGCCGCCGGCTGATCTGAACGGGCTGATCTGAACCGGTTCAGGCCACGCGCTGGGTCAGGTGCGAGGCGATCAGCTGCCTGAACGGCGCAACGCCCTGCGCCAGGCGCAGGCCGGCCGCGCGCAGCAGCCGCGCCGGGCGGCGATCGTCGGTATACAGGCTGGCGATCGCGTTGGTGGCCTCGTACAGCGGCCTCGATGCCAGCCGATGACCGCGCTGGTAGCTGGCCAGCATGCCGGCGGCGGCGATGTCGGCACCGCGACGCTGCTGTTCGACGATGCCCTGCGCCAGCCGCTGCGCACTGGCCAGGCCCAGATTGAAGCCATGTGCGGTGACCGGATGCATGCCGACGGCGGCATCGCCAATCAGCGCCGAACGCTCGCCGACGAAACGGTGCGCGTACACACCCACCAGCGGATACGCCTGCGGCGTGGCCACTGGCTGCATGCGGCCAAGACGGTGTTCGAAGCAGGCACCGATGGCCTCACCGAAGGCCACCTCGTCCATCGCCAGCAGTTCTTCAATCTGCCGCGGTGGCAGCGTGATCACTGCTGATGCCTGGCCTTCGTTGAGCGGCAGCAACGCCATCGTGCGGCCGTAGCCGAACCATTCCCAGGCAGTGTGGTGATGATCACGCTCAACCTGCATGCGGCACACCAGCATCGACTTGCCGAAGTCGCGCATCTGCGCGCCGATGCCGAGCATGCGGCGGGTTGCGGAGAAGCGGCTGTCAGCGGCGACCAGCAGGCGCGCATGAAGTTGGCTGCCGTCATCGAGCTTGACCACGTGGCCCTGCGCATCGGCCTGCACGCCCAGCACCTTGCGCCCGTCGAACAGCTCCAGGCCGTCCTGCCCCTGCACGGCATCCCATGCAGCGCGGCGGATCAGATGGTTGGGCACCAGCCAACCCAGCGGCTGACCGTCCACCTGGCTGCTGGCGAAGGTCAGCGCGAACGGCGAGCCGCCGTTCATCACCTTGGCATCGCGCAGTTCAGCGACTTCGGCCTGCGGCAGGCGCTGCCACAGCCCCAGCTGCTCCATGCTCTGCCGCGAGGCATGGGTCAGCGCGATCTCACGGCCATCGAAGGCGGCCTCGGCAAGGGCCTGGCGCGGTTGAACTTCGACCAGCCCGACCTGCAGGCCGCTACCGGCCAGCGCACGCGCGAAACACAGCCCCGCCGGTCCGGCGCCGACCACCACCACGTCCATCCTGCGCATGCGCGCCTCCTGCCGTTGATTCAGTCCGCGCCAGCATAGCGCCGCGCACCTGACCGGCCTTGATCTGGATCAGGCCGGGATCACAACAACGCGAACACCAGCGCCAGGATCGACAGCAGCGACACTGCCCAGACCAGGCTGCGCACGTAGGGCACGCCCGCGGCATACAGCGGCAGGTAGACCACGCGCGCCCAGAAGTAGGCCTGCGCCGCCAGCGCCGTGGTGTCGTTGCCGCGCCCGGCCACGACCACTGCGATGGCGGCGGCAGCGAAGAACGGGAACGTCTCCAGGAAGTTGGCCTGCGCACGCTGCAGGCGCCCGGCCAGCGGGCTGAGTGGCCTGGCTTCGCCATCACGCGCCGAGGCATTCCACTTCATCCCGCGCTCGCGGGTGACCACGGTGGAGGTAGCGAAGATGTAGACAAAGCCCAGCAGCACCGACCAGGCCAGCATCGTCAGTTCAGTTGCCATCGATCATCTCCTCAGGGTGCCGACGCACGCAGGCTGTAACCGGCCAGGCGCCACACCTGGTCCTCGTCGAAACGAAACGAGACCAGCTCGCGTACCGGCTGCGCGCTGTTGGCGAAACGGGTCGGGAAGCTGACGTTGATGTACAGCCCCTCCGGCACCGCGGCACCGGCGCTGTACTTGACCCGGGTGATGGTCGGCTGGCCACGCCCGGCCAGCGCGCCCAGGCGCGTGCGCTCGGCAGTCAACTGGCTGACGAAGGCGGCCTTCGGTACTGCACGGCGCGCGACGGCCGAAGCGCCATCCCACAACTCGCCTGCGCGGTTGGCATCGACCAGCTGCGCCGCCTTCACTGCGGCCGCGCCCATTTCCGCATCCTGCTTCTGCACCTGCGCCTGCTGCGCGGCAGTCAACGCCGGAGCGCCGGCCGTGGCCGGTTTCGCAGCCGCCGGCGATGCCGGTGCGGGGCGCGCGGGTGCCGGTGCAGGCGTGGCCGGCGCGGGTGCCTGCGCCAATGCGGTCAGGGGCAGCAGGGACAGCAGCAGGAGCACGCGCTTCATGGACACCGCCGGTTCTCGGGAAAGAACCGCAGTCTACGCCAGCGCGGTGAGCTGTTCGTCAGCGCGCGTGGGCGCTGCCTTCCACCGCTGCGGCATCGGCCTGCGCGGCAGGCGTGCCGGTGTCTGCTGGCGCCTGTTCGGCCACCGGCGGCGGCTCCGACGGTGCCGGCGGCAACGTTGCCACATCGATTTCCGACAGCGGGCTTTCTTCCGGGCACACCGCATCCGGGAAACCGAAGCGCTGCTTCAGTGCCTGGCCGCAGCTGTTGATCGATTCCATGTCGGCGCCTTCGCGCTTGCACTGCTGGTCGAAGGCGATCAGGAACGCATCCTTGCGCTGCACGAAGTCATCGCCGCAGGCGCGCATCTGCTTGATCCGTTCCAGATCGTCCTGCACCGCGTTGGTGCCATCCAGACCGTACTGGCGTAGTTCGTCCGGCGTCAGCAGGCGCAGGCTGCGGTTGGGCACCGTCATCATCAGATCGGCCACGCCCACCGCCACGCCGTTGCGCTGCAGGTAGTCCTTTACGTTGTCGTAGACCTCGTGCAGCTCGCGGTTGAGCTCGGCGCGCGAGGTCGCCTTGGAACTGATGCGCATCATGCGGTGGATGCCGACCTTTCCCGACAGCAGCCGGTTGTCACCAGCGGCCAGCACGAACACGCAGGCGCTGTGGCAGATCGAGCCTTCGCGCACCCAGATGGTCCAGCCCGATTCACCGATGCTGTCACCGGCGACGATCGCCGATTCCACCTGACCGCCGCTGGAGTCCAGATCGAGGATGCGCTTGTGGATCTTCTGTTCATCGGCGACCACGGCAAGTCGCCACATCATTTCGGCGAAGCCCGGATTGATCTTGCCGGCGTAACGCACCCGCATCAGGCCACGCTCGGCACACGGCGCCAGGGCCTGGGCAATCTGCTCGCGCTGCAGGCCCTCCAGCTCGACGCCATCGCCCGCCTCACCGGCGTACTCGGTACTGCAGCTGACCCAGGCGCGGCCATTCTCCAACTGCGCCTGCGGCCAAGGCCGATCCGCCCGGCTGCGCGGCGGCGCCGGCGGTGGCGGTGCGTCAGCCGCATTGATCGACACCATGTTCTCGCCATCACTGGCCGGCGCCCGCGCCGCCTTGTCGGCAGCGGTCACATTGCCCGGATTCTCCAACTGACTGCAGCCCGCCAGGGCCAGGCACAACAGGGGCAACCAGCGGAATTTGGCGGACATCGGGCAACCGGGATTCATGGGAGCAAGAGGCACAGTCTACCCGTCCAGGCCGCGCATTCAGCGCGTGGCACTGAACCCCTTCTGACCCTTGGGAAAAAGCGTGTCGACCAAGGTCGACACCTACCAACAGCAAAAGCGTGCCGACCAACGGTCGGCACCCACCAACTGCAGCGACCAACTGTCAGAGGTGGGGCGGTGTGGGCTGACAGGACCGTTGGCGCCATGGATGGCGCCAAAGAGCCCCCAAGGGCGGGGTTACGGCGTGGGCTGACAGCCCACACCGCCCCGCCAACCCCCGGACGGCCAG
>NZ_JBDJKU010000095.1:0-11653 GCF_039673015.1 Stenotrophomonas sp. TWI1409 | reverse complement strand
TCCCCGCCCCGTTGGGGGTGTTGCGGGGGGCTTGGCTCTCTCCTCTCCCCCCGCTGCCCCCGACTCTACATTTCAGGGTTCGGTATACCCCGCACAATCCGGCAGCGCCTGGTCGGGGTGGAATACCCCATCGCTGAAGCGGAACAGCCGCGTGTAGGTGCACGCCGGGTCCTGCTCGGTGCGCAGATCCTGCTTCTTCAACGGCCCCTTGGCCAGCGAATCCTCGAAGCGCGAAACACCGGCCGGGAACCGGGTCGCCACGGTCTGGTAGCGCAGCACCGGCATGCCCTCGGCGACCGTATCCAGCGCCAGCTTCGCCGAGAAGCCGTATTCGTCATGGCAGGCACCTGCGCGCTGCTTGATGTCCTGTTCGCTGAAACAGGCGCGGATCATCGCATTGCCCAGCCATGGCACGGTCAACACGTCGTCGTCCACCTGGATGTCGTCCTGCAGGTGGCGCACGCGTGCCAGTTGCAGCGTGGACGCGTCGGCACCTCCACCGGAGTAAATGGCGCTGAACGTGACGATGCCACCCACCAGCACATTCTGGCGGGCGCGCTGCTGCGGGTCGGTCACCGGTTCATCGCTGCCCACGCCAGGTGCCAGCCGCACGATCCACGGCCACAGCGACAGCTCGCTTTCCTGCGGCACGTCGATGCTGACGTGGTAGGTGTGTGGCGTGCCCTGGCCCGGTTCCTTCTCAAGTACTTCCAGCACGGTCGGCCGGTCACCATCTTTGGCAACCGGCTGCACGCGCACGCACCAGTTGCCGTCCCGCGTGCACTCGTAGAGCCCCACCGGCCCCGTCTCACTGGCGATCAGCACCTGCCCCAACGGCTCCATCACGTTGCCCGCAGCGTCACACTGCTGCGGCAGGATCGAGCCCTGCGTCAGCGCCAGCATCGGGGTGGCCAGCAGTGCAACGCACACGGTCGTGCGGGCAACGATGGAGGGCATGGGCGGCTCCTGCGGTTGGGATTCCGATGGTAACCGTTGCCCGGGCAGAGTCGAGCCATGCCCGACTTCGTCTTTGTAGAGTCGAGCCATGCTCGACTGCTGTCTGTCGGGAATTGCAGCCGAGCATAGGCTCGGCTCTACAGTAAAGCCACGTTGTATCCGTCAATGCCCACTACAGTCGCAGCCACCCCACCCTTTCGCCTTCGATGTCTGGCCGATGCCCGGATTGAACGTATTGCTCGGATCCAGCTGCCTGTAGAACCCGGCCAGCGCCGGCTTGGCCGGGTACAGGTGGCCGACGTTGTGCTCGGCTGGATACTCGGCGCCACGCTGGTCCAGCAACGCCCACATCGCATGCTCGATCGCCATCGGGTCTTCGCCTTTGCGCGCGATGTAGTCCTGGTGGAACACGTGGCACAGGAAGTGCCCGTAATACAGTTTGTGCAGCAGGCGGCCATCGATATCGACCGGCAGCTGCTCGAACCAGTCGGCATCATCGCGGCGCAGGGCGATGTCCAGCGCGACGATGTCCTGCACCTGGTCGCGGTGTACCTCGCGGTAGCGCACCGCGGCGCCGGCCACAGCGAAGCGATGCAGGAACGCCTTGCGCCCCTCATCGGCCGTGCAGTGGAAGTAGCCGCCCTCATGGTCGGCGAAGAAGCCGCGCAGCCAGGCCTCGGTTTCCGCGGCGTCCTGCGCGGAGACCTTCAGCAGCAGATGATGCTCGTAGCGCTGGCGGAACTCGCCCATGCGCTTGGGCAGGTGCGAGGGCAGCAGGCCGGTCAGCACCTGCATCACCCGGTCGGTCACCCCGCGCAGGCCCAACCGTTCGAACCAGCCATCGACGCGGCTCTTCAGTGCGAAGGCGGCCGGCACGCGGGCGGTGCCGAGGCGGTCGATCAGCAGGAAACTGTCCTTGCCGTAGCGCTCGCCGATGTCATAGGCATCGCGGTGGATGTATTCGCCGGCAATCGGCAAGCGTTCGAAGCCGGTCAGCAGCTGGCGCCGGATCGCGGTGAGGCTGTCGGTGCGGTTGCTGCCGATATAGAAGACCTCGGCGGCCTCCTTCTCGAAGGTATCCAGGCGCACCGCGAATACTGCCAGCTTGCCGGCAGACCCCGCTGCCTCGAAGTGGCGGCTGGGGTCGGCATTGAAGCGTGCCGGCGTATCGGCATCGACCCGGCGCACTTCCTCGGCGTAGCGTGGATCGGAGGCGGCGCGGCCATCGCCGTCCCCAACGTCGGCAGCAGCATAGTCGCCGGCCTGCAGGCGCTGCAGGATCTGCTCGGGCGTATCACCCAGCGCGATGCCCAGATGGTTGACCAGCTGCAGCTGGCCCTGCGCATCGACCTGCGCATACAGTGCCAGTTCGGTATAGGCCGGGCCACGGCGCACCAGCGCGCCGCCGGAGTTGTTGCAGATGCCACCGAGTACCGACGCACCGATGCAGGACGAGCCGATCACCGAATGCGGTTCGCGGCCGAGCGGTGCCAGCGTCTGCTCCAGGCGGTCCAGCGTCGCGCCAGGCAGGCACAGCACCTGGCGGCCCTCGTTCAACAGCTGGATGCCGGTCAGGCGCAGCGTGCTGACCAGCACGATCGGACGCCCATAGTCGTTGCCATCCGGGGTCGAGCCACCGGTCAGGCCGGTGTTGGCCGCCTGCAGGATGATCGCTGCCCCGCCCTGCACCGCCGCCTGCAGCACACGCCACAGCTCCAGCAGCGTCCCCGGGCGCACCACCGCCAGCACCGGGCCGTCGCCGAAACGGTAGCCACGGCGGAAACGGCGGGTGGCCTTGTCGCCGGTCAGTACATGGCGGTTGCCGACCGCATCGCGCAACTGCGCCAGCACGGCATCGTGGCCACTCACGGCAGGTTGACCAGCGAATCGCGGCCGATGTCAGCGATGCGGCGCGCACCGGTCAGTGTCATCGCCACGCGCATTTCCTTGGCAATCAGGTCCAGCAGGTTGGCCACGCCCGCCTCGCCCTGCGCTGCAAGTGCATAGACGAAGGCACGGCCCAGCAGCACGGTATCGGCACCCAACGCCAGCATGCGCACCACGTCCAGGCCGGTGCGGATGCCGGAATCGGCGAGGATCTTCAGGTCGCCCTGCACCGCATCGGCAATCGCCGGCAATGCACGCGCGGTGGACAGCACGCCGTCGAGCTGGCGGCCACCGTGGTTGGAGACCACGATGCCATCGGCGCCGAACTTGACCGCATCACGTGCGTCATCCGGGTCGAGGATGCCCTTGATCACCATTGGGCCCTTCCAGAACTCGCGGATCCACTCCAGGTCCTTCCACGAAATGGAGGGATCAAAGTTGCTGCCCAACCAACCGATGTAATCCTCCAGCCCGGTCGGGTTGCCGCGGTAGGTGGAGATGTTGCCCAGATCATGCGGGCGGCCGAACAGGCCCACGTCCCACGCCCAGTGCGGGTGGGTGATGGCCTGGCCGATGCGGCGCAGCGAGGCATTCGGGCCGCTCATGCCCGAGTGGGCATCGCGGTAGCGCGCACCCGGCACCGGCATATCCACGGTGAACACCAGGGTGGTCACGCCCGCGGCCTGCGCCCGCTCCAGCGCGTTGCGCATGAAACCACGGTCGCGCAGTACATACAGCTGGAACCACATCGGCCGCTGGATGGCCGGTGCCACTTCCTCGATCGGGCACACCGATACGGTGGACAGGGTGAACGGGATGCCACGGCTGTCGGCCGCGCGCGCCGCCTGCACCTCGCCGCGCCGGGCATACATGCCGGTCAGGCCGACCGGCGCAAGTGCCACCGGCATCGCCAGCGTTTCGCCGAACAGTTCAGTTTCCAGGCTCAGGTCGGACATGTTGCGCAGGATGCGCTGGCGCAGCGCGATGTCGGACAGGTCGGAAACGTTGCGCTTCAGCGTGTGCTCGGCATACGCGCCGCCATCGATGTAGTGGAACAGGAACGGCGGCAGCCGGCGTTGCGCTGCGGCACGGTAATCGGTGGAGGCGGAGATGATCATGGGGTCAACCGTGTGGGGAAGGTAGACGCGAGGCCCGCGCACGCCGGGCTTCGTTGTCATCGAGGGTGCGCAGCGTGGTGTGCACGAACTCGAGGTGGGCATGCGCGGCGGCGCGCGCGCGTTCGGGGTCGCCGGCCAGCACCGCGTCCATCATCTCGCGGTGCTGGTCGGACAACGGCGAGAAGGTCCTCGCCGAGGTGTAGAGCTTTTCGCGGCTCTGCGAGATGTTGGTCTGCAGCAGGTCGAACAGGCCGCGCATCACCTGCAGCAGCACCAGGTTGTGCGAGGCCTCGGCGATGGACAGGTGGAAGGCCGCGTCGGCCTCGGCTTCACCGGTGGGATCGTCCTTGCCGTGCGCGTCCATCATGGTCTGGAAGGCCTGCGCGATGCGCGTACGATCCTCATCGGTGGCGCGCAGCGCGGCGTGCCAGGCGGTGGCACCTTCCAGCGCGTGGCGGATCTCCAGCACGTCGAAGCGGTATTCCGGGTCGCCCTGGAACAGCGGCAGGTACGGCGCCAGCGGTTCATCCAGCGCCTGCCGCGCGCGCGCCGCGGGTTCGGCCACGTAGGTGCCGCCACCGACCCGTGCGGTCAGCAGGCCCTGGCTGGCCAACTGCGCGATGGCCTCGCGCAACGCCGTTCGCGAGACCCCCAGCTGCACCGCCAGGGTGCGTTCGGCCGGCAGCCGGTCACCCGGCTGCAGCCGCTGTTCCTGCACCAGGCCGCGCAGCTGCGCGGCCACCTTGTCCGAAATACGTTGCGTGCTCATGGCGTCATTGTGGCCCGAAGCGCGCAGCGGGTGGTCGACTGACCGTGCATGGCTCAGGGAATCATCCAGGTCAGCCAGTAAGCCTGGGCCAGGGTGATCAGGCCGACCATCGTGGTGAAGATCAGGCTGTGCTTGACCGTGAAACGGAACAGGTCCGATTCCTTGCCGGCCAGGCCGACCGCCGCGCAGGCAATGGCGATCGACTGCGGCGAGATCATCTTGCCGGTCACGCCGCCAGTGGTGTTGGCCGCCACCAGCAGCACGTCGGACACGCCGATCTGCTGCGCGGTGGTGGCCTGCAGTGCCGAGAACAAGGCATTGGACGAAGTATCCGAGCCGGTCAGGAACACGCCCAGCCAGCCCAGGAACGGCGAGAAGAACGGGAACGCATCGCCGGTGTGCGCCAATGCCAGCGCCAGCGTCGCCGAAAGGCCCGAGTAATTGGCAATGAAGGCGAAGGCCAGCACCATGCCGATCGAGTAGATCGGCATGCGCAGCTCACGCACGGTCTCACCGAAGGTCTGCAGCGCCGAACGGGCCGGCATGCGCAGCGCGATGATGGCGATCACCGCGGCGAGGATGATCGAGGTGCCGGTGGCCGAGAACCAGTCGAACTTGTAGATCGCCTCGTAGCTGAGCGGTGCATCCACGATCGGCGGCATCTTCTGCACCATCTGGTCCAGGCCCGGCACCGGGATCTTCAGCACCCAGCTTTCCAGCGGGCCGCCCGCCGCGAACAGCGACTTGAACGGCTTGATGCTCCACAGCGTGACCATCGCAGTGAGGATCAGGAACGGGGACCAAGCCTTGGCGATCTGGCCGACGCTGTAGCGCGGCGCCTCCAGTGCCTGTGCGGCCGCCTCGGCGCTGGTTTCGGTGTCGAAACGGAAGATCCGCACCGGCTTCCAGCGGCGCAGGAACAGCGTCAGGCAGACCAGCGAGGCCAGCGACGCGGTGATGTCCGGCAGCTCCGGGCCGATGAAGTTGGAGGTCAGATACTGCGCGATGGCGAACGAGCCACCGGCCACCAGCACTGCCGGCCAGGTTTCCTTGATGCCGCGCCAGCCATCCATGATCGCCATGATCCAGAACAGCACGATGATCGTAAGGAACGGCAGCTGGCGCCCAGCCATCTGGCCGATCTCGAAGGCATCCAGACCGGTGACCTGCCCGGCCACGATGATCGGAATGCCCATCGCACCAAAGGCGACCGGCGCGGTGTTGACGATCAGGCACAGGCCGGCGGCATACAGCGGTTTGAAGCCCAACCCGACCAGCAGTGCCGCGGTGATCGCCACCGGTGCACCAAAACCGGCTGCACCCTCCAGGAAGGCACCGAAGGCGAAGCCGACCATCAGCATCTGCAGGCGCTGGTCCTCGGTGACCGACAGGATCGAGGCGCGGATGATGTCGAACTGCCCGGTCTTGACCGAGACTTTGTAGAGGAATACCGCGCCGATGATGATCCAGGCGATCGGCCACAGGCCGTAGACGAAGCCGAAACCGGCCGCGCCCAGCGCCTGGCTCAGCGGCATGCGGTAGAACAGCAGGGCGACGCCGAGCGCGATGGCCACGGTGATTGTGCCGGCCAGCCAACCCTTCATGCGCAGCACGGCCAGGGCGACGAAGAAGAACGCGATCGGCAGCAGCGCGATCAGGCTGGACAACCACAGGTTGCCGGCGGGGTCGTACAGGTGTTGCCAGGGCTGCATGAGGGCTCTCGACTGGGGCGGGATGTGCTCCACCGCAGGCGGTGGGTCGCCATGGTCGTCGATTATTGGTATTACCAATAATGATTTCGATCAGACCACTTGCAGCGGATTTAACCGCCGCTCCGACGAAGCGCCTATTAGACCATAGGGCTAGATGCCATATTGGTCCGACCATTTAGATCCCGTGATAGTGCCGGCCGCTTGCCGGCAATTCGAGATTCCCTACGAAATCCGCTTCTCCAACCGCCGCATCACCGCCAGCACCAGCACGCACAGCACGCTCACCCCGATGGCAATCACGTACTTTCCTATGCCCACGGCGATGCCGATGGCCGCCGCCATGATCAGCGAGCTGGCCGTGGTCAGGCCGCTGACCTGATCCTCGCGTGACCCACGCAGAATGGTGCCGGCGGCAACGAAGCCGACGCAGGCGACCACGGCTTCGATCAGGCGCACCGGGTCGACCTGCAGCAGGTCGCGGTAACGCTCCTGCTGGAAATGCTCTGCCACTGAATCGCCGAGTCCAACAATCAGCGCAGCAGCGCCGGCAATCAGCATGTGGGTGCGCAGGCCCGCAGCGTGCTTGCCCATCTCGCGCTCGACACCGAGCACGCCGCCGAACAGCATTGCTGCGGCCACGCGCAGCAGGATCGAGACATCCTGGGTGAGTTCCATGGGCAGGCTCCGGGCGTTTCCCGGAGCGTTGCTCGGCAGCCGTGGGATGGCGGTGAAGACGATGGCACGCCCTCTTCACCGCATGCTTCACCGCATGCGCTCATCCACGCATGGCCTGGATCTACTGGCCATCGCCATGCGTAACCTTCACGCACTCGATCATTGCGCCAGATAACCACCATCGATCGCATAGTATGTGCCGGTCGCGAACGAGGCGTCGTCGCTGGCCAGCCAGGCAACCAGCGCCGCCACTTCCTCGGCCGTGCCCAGCCGCTTCAACGCGTGGCGGCCTTCCAGCGTGGCGCGCACCTTCGGGTCCATCTTCTCCAGCAGCGGCGTGCTGATGAAGCCCGGGCCGACCGCGTTGACACGGATGCCGTCGGCTGCATGCTCCCAGGCGGCGGTCTGGGTCAGCCCGACCACGCCGTGCTTGGCCGCCACGTACGCGGTGGAACCGGCATAGCCCACCTGGCCCAGGATCGAGGCCATGTTGATGATGCTGCCACCGGTTCCGGCCGTGCGCATCGCCTGGATCTGCGCACGCTGGCACAGGAACACACTGGTGAGGTTGACGTCGATTACCCGCTGCCAGCCATCGATCGGATAGTCACCGCTGCTTGCGGCCGGCCCGCCGATACCGGCGTTGTTGACTGCCACATGCAGGCCGTCGAGTTCCTTGATCGTGCGCTGCACCGCCGCCTCCACGGCCGCGTCGTCTGTAACGTCCAGCGCAATGCCGATGGCCTGTGCACCGGCACTGCGCAGCTGCGTCACGGTGGCATCGACTGCATCCTGCTTCAGGTCCCAGACCGAAATACGGGCACCGGATGCGGCCAGCGTCTGCGCCACGGCCAGGCCGATACCGGACACGCCGCCGGTCACGATCGCGGTCTTGCCGGTGAGCTGGTAGTCAATCATCTGCGTTCTCCATCAGTGGGGGTATCGATGTGACCTGCAATGGCCAACCGCCCCACCCTACGCGCCCGCTCGTGATGGCCCGGCCGACATCACGTCTACGGGTGATCGTTCCAGCCATGAAACCTCAACTCAAGTTGATGTATGGAATTGCGTACGGATATGCATGCAAAACGCTGGCGTATGTTCGGCGGCATTTTCACTTTGGCCGTAATCGTCAATCGTTTTGACCATATTGAAATCAAAAGCGCGCGAATCAAGGCGACAATGGGAAACGTTTCCAGTTTCTTCGACACATTCCATTCAACCTGGTGTTCCCCCACCATCCAGCGTGCCCACGCCCCTGCTTCCCAGCATGTCTGCACGGGTAACGACGGGATCTGCATCTGCATTGCAGAGCGCGTGGGCGAGGTAATGCCAGCGTCCACCTCCAAAGCACGTGCCGAGCGATGTCCCGATATTTCACTTTTGCTGATTACCGCCGCTTCGGCCACCGCCATGGCTTCGATTACCGCGCCGACCCCGAACACCTGCGTGACGACCAGTGGGCCGGCCATGGCGAGGTCAACGAGCAGTTCCTGCGCGGCGGCATGAGCCTGATCGCCTCCGACGTCCATAATCGCTTCCCTTATGTCGCCACCGCCCAGCAGAGTCCCGGCCTGGCCATCCGCGTGATGCTGCAGGGCCAGGTTGATGTGCGCATTCCGCGACGTGGTGGTTTCACCCTGCGTGCTGGTACGGCGATGACCGCGCACCACCGCGAACAGGTTGAGATGACGGGTGCGCATCCTGGCGAAACGCGCATGCGCGGCGTCAGCGTGATGGTGCCCGGCCAGATCGATCCGGACCTGTTCCAGCTGCCACAGTTGGAGACCGCGCTCAACACCCACCTGGAATGCCGCCACTGGGCCATTCCGCATACCCTGCTGCCGGTGCTGGGCCAGCTGTTCGAAAGCCCATGGGAGGACGGCATCGACGCGTTGTGGCGCGAAGGCGTCGCACTGCAGCTGCTGGCCGTTGGGCTGAAGGCCGAGGATCTGCAGACCGACCATGTACGAACGCTGCGGGCTGGCCAGCGCGAGCGCCTGGAGCGCGTGCGTGCCTACCTGCATGACGATCCCAGCCACGCCCATAGTCTGATCGAACTGGCCCAGCTGGCCTGCATGAGCCCAAGCTCGCTGCGCCGTCATTTCGCCCAGCAGTACGGCTGCTCGGTGTTCGACTACCTGCACGAACAACGCATGCGCCACGCCGAGCAGGGCCTGCGCGAAGACGGCTGGACTGTCGAGCAGGCTGCGGCCGCCAGTGGTTACCGCCACCCCAGCAACTTCGCGGCTGCATTCCGCAAGCGTTTCGGACTGGTACCCAGCCGCTGGCGCACTGGACCCTCAAAGGTCGGATAGCAGCTTCTGCTTCACGCCATCGCGGATGCCGGCCAGCGGCCGGCACGACCGCGCACCGCCGGGTATCGCGCACCCGGCGCACCTCATCAACCTCAATACACCGGCAGATCGATGTAACTGGCCTGCGCCGCGCTGTGCCAGACCCGCTGCGTGGCCTTCTGGTAATCGCCGGGCTTGGCCAGGTAGACGTTCGGCACGTAGGTCTGCGGGTTGCGGTCATACAGCGGGAACAGACTGGACTGCACCTGCACCATCACCCGGTGCCCCTTCTGGAAGGTGTGGTTGGCGTTGGGCAGGTCGAAGCGGTACGGCAGCACCTCGTTGGCGGCCAGCGGCTTCGGATCGCTGAAGCTCTCGCGATAGCGACCACGGAAGATCGCCAGCGACACCGGCAGCTCGTAACCGCCCATCTCCGGCGTCGACGCTTCCTGGTCCGGATACACGTCGATCAGCTTCACCACCCAGTCGCTGTCGGTGCCGCTGGTCGACGCCTGCAGGTGCACCACCGGTGCGCCGCCGATGCGCAGCGGCGCGGTCAGCGGTTCGGTGATGAAGGTCAGCACGTCCGGGCGGCCATCAACGAAACGCTGATCCTTGACCAGCCAGGTGGTCCACATGTCACGGTCACCGAAACGGACCGGGCGCGGCACGAACGGCACCGGCTTGGCCGGGTCGGACACGTATTCCTCGAAGTCACCCTCGCCCGCCGCCGGCGCCTGGAACGCCAGCTTGCCGCCGGCCCGCAGGTACAGCGGCTTGCTGCTGGCGGTACAGCCCTTGTCGCAGCTGCGAGGCCAACCCTTCAGGCGATCCCAGTGGTTCTCGCCGGTGTTGTAGATCAGCACCGGCGGCGTATCCGCCTTCGGCGCACCGTCCACCAGGTACTGGTCAAAGAACGGCTTGAGCACATCACGGCGGAACTGCAGCGCGGTATCACCATCGAACTTCAGCGCGCCCAGCTCGCTGCCACTGTAGTTCACCTGGCTGTGCCGCCACGGCCCCATCACCAGATAGTTGCGGTTGTTGCCGCTGTCGCGCCCTTCCATTGCCTGGTAGGCGTGGTTGGCACCCCACATGTCCTCCTGATCCCACAGACCCTGCAGCCACATGGTCGGCACCTTCAATGGCGTCTTCGCCATCACCGCGTCCAGCGCCTGGCCCTGCCAGAAGCCGTCATAGGCCGGGTGCTCCACCAGTTTCTTCCACCAGGTCAGCTGGTCCACGCCGGTGAAACGCGCGTAGTCGCCGGCCGAACCGATACGCAGGAAGGTGCTGTAGTCATCGTAGCCGAGGCTGGGCAGCGGCGTGCCCTTGCCGCGCTTCTCGGTCTGCATCGCGAAGTAGTTGAAATTGACCTGGCGGAACGCGCCGTAGTTGAGCCAGTCGTCGCCCATCCAGCCATCCACCATCGGGCTCTGCGGCGCGGCCACCTTCAGCGCCGGGTGCGGGTCGGTCAGCGCCATCACCACGGTGAAGCCCTCGTACGACGAGCCGAGCATACCGACCTTGCCGTTGCTCTCCGGCACGTTCTTCACCAGCCAGTCGATGGTGTCCCAGGCGTCGGTGGAGTGGTCCACCTTGGTGTTGTTCAACGGTCCGCGCAGCGGCCGGGTCATCACGTAATCGCCCTCGGAGCCATACTTGCCGCGGATGTCCTGAAATACGCGGATGTAACCGCCATCGACAAATACCTCGTCGCCCTGCGGCAGCAGGTCGCGCATGCGCGGCGAATCACTGCGGCTGGCGCGGCCGGCAGCATCGTAAGGCGTGCGGGTGAGCAGGATCGGGGCATTGCGCGCGCCCTTGGGCACCACGATCACCGTATACAGCTTGGTGCCATCGCGCATCGGCACCATCACCACGCGCTTGTCGTAGTCACGACCGACATCAGGGGCAACGAAGGGCTTGCCGCTGATGTCCGGGGTCATCGGCGGGGTTTCGGCGGCCAGCACTGTGCTGGACAGGCAAAGGGCAATGGCTACAGCGACGGCACGCACACGCATGGACAACCCCTCCCGGCAGGAAAGCCTCAAGCCTACTCCTGCCTTGAGCCGTGAAGTGTGTGCAGGCTTTGCATTCTGCGGTGGATGTGGGCAGGACTGATGGCACATGTGCGACCAGCTGCTGCGCTCGTCGGCAACCGGTAGTGGGGGGGGGCGGGGGGGGCCAAACAAACACACCCAGACCCGCACAGAGGTGGGGAAGCCGGGCCCCCGG